>CAKSVQ010000006.1 GCA_934504065.1 uncultured Dysosmobacter sp.
TGCCACGCACATGTCGCGGCAGAACACGGATTTCATACCTTTCACGTCTGCGGACGTGAAACTCTGCGAGGCTTTTTCGATAGGCAGAGCGCCCGCCAAACATGGCGGGCGCTCTGCTTGTCAGAAGAGTTATTTGCCGGGACGGTCCTCCGGCGCGTCGGGGAACGTGAATATTTGCCCATCCTGCGTGATGGGCAGCGTCCGGGCGGCATAGGCGGGGAAGCGGGATAAAAACCGCTGGGTGAACGCAAACTCCCCCCACTGATGCATGGGCAAAAAGCGGCGGATGTCCGCCAGCTCCAGCAGGTATTGGGGGCCGCGGAAGCCGTCCTCCCCCAGCCGGGGGTCCAGCGGCAGCATGGCAAGGTCGATGCGGCGGCCCCGGAGGGGCTCGCAGTACCGTCGGAAGTTTTCCGCCATGGTCTGGTTCCAGCTGGGGTCCTCCCCCTCCCAGTGCCACCAGTTCAGGTCGCCCGCATGGAAGAGGGTGCGGCCCTCTGTCGAGACCAGAAAGGCTACGCCCTCGTCGGTGGAGGGGAGGGTCTCCACCGTGATGCCGGGCAGGGGCGAGACCGTCTCGCCGCCGCCAAGGCGCAGGCAGCGGCTCTCTGTCTCGGGGCTCAGGCCCCACGCCTCCCGCCGCCGGGGCGTGGGGCGGATGTCTCTGCCCAGCAGGAAGGCGTGGGCGGGCAGGGTGAAAATAGCGGGGTTGAAGTGGTCTTCATGGTGGTGGCTGGCAAACACCAGCAGCGGCACGTCCGGCCGCGGGGGCGGAAGCGTGCCCTTCCACCAGTCGAAGAGCAGCGTGCAGTGGGGCAGCTCCAGCAAAAAACCGCTGTGCCCCAGAAAAACCGCCCGCGTCATAAGAATTTCACGGCGGTGCCGTAGGCCACCACTTCCGCCGCCCCCTGCATCACGGAAGAGGAGGCGTACCGCAGCCCCACCACCGCGTCGGCCCCCATGGCCTCGGCGGCTTCGCACAGGCGCTTGGTGGCGATGGCCCGGGCCTCGTTGAGCATTTCCGTATAGCCCGCGATCTCGCCGCCCACCAGTGTTTTCATCCCGGCCATGAAGTCCCGGCCAAGGTTCTTGCTGTATACCACCGTTCCCTTTACCACGTCCAGCGCCTCAAATGGCTGGCCGGGGATGGTGTCGATCGTCAATAGCTTCATAATGTATTCTCCTTGTCAGTTCAGTATTTTTCCACGGCGTCCTCGTCCCGCCGTCCGATCTCCCGCAGGCGCTGGCACAGCGCCGTGATCACGCCGCCGATGGCTGCGCAGGGAATGCCCAGCAGCACAATCAGCAGCGGCAGGGGCGGCGCGCCGCCGGGGTCGGTGTGCACGTCCCAGAGGATCAGGGCAATGATGGCGGCCATCAGCGCGGTAAACGCCGCGGCGGCCAGCACGGGCGATACATAGCGGCGCTGGATGTCCTGCTTTTGTCGGTTCATAAAGGTCATTCCTCCCTGTTCCATTTTCTCCATCCGGGCAAGGGCCTCGCTGGCGTCCCACTGGGAAAGCGGCAACGGACAGGCGGCAAGCTGCGCGCACAGAGCCGTCGCCGCGTCCAGCGTCCGGCGCTCCCGCTCCAGGGTCAGCAGGTGGCGGCGCATTCCGCCGCCCACGGTGGGCGTGCCGCCGGAGAGCATCTGCCGGATCTCCTCCAGCGGCACGCCCAGCTTGCGCAGCAGTTTGATGCGCCGCAGCGCTTCCACCTCGGCCGCCCCATAGTCCCGGTAGCCGTTGAGACTGTTGCGCGGCGGGCTGAGCAGCCCCTCGCTTTCATAAAACCGGATGTTCTTTTTGGTGATGCCCACAAGGGCCTCCACTTCGTTGATCTTCATGCTTTGCTCCCTCATTTCCGTTCTCAGCGTACACCTTCCACAAGGGGGAAGGTCAAGTGTTTTTGAAAAAAATCCGGGCAGGGGTGCAAAAATTTTTCCCCATGTGCTATGATACTACCATGAAACGAGAAAATGAGACAATAGAATCTCCCCTCGCGGCGCTGCCGGGGCCGCTGCTGGCGTGGTACAGGCAGAATGCCCGGGACCTTCCCTGGCGGCACACGGAGGACCCCTACCGCATTTGGGTCTCTGAGATCATGCTGCAGCAGACCCGGGTGGCGGCGGTGCTGGGGTATTATGCCCGGTTTCTTGCAGCCTTCCCCACGGTGGAGGCGCTGGCGCACGCCGATGAGGAAACGCTTTTGAAGCAGTGGGAGGGCCTTGGCTATTACAGCCGCGCCCGCAACCTGCAAAAGGCGGCCCGGCTCGTTGCCGCACAGGGGGGCTTTCCCACGGACTACGCGGGGCTGCTGGCCCTGCCGGGCATCGGGGACTATACGGCCTCGGCCATCGCCTCGGCGGCCTTCGGGCTGCGGGAGGCGGCGGTGGACGGCAACGTTTTGCGGGTGGCGGCAAGGCTTATGGACTGCCATGACGACATTCTGGACGCCAAAACGAAAAAAAGCGTCCGGGCGCTCTTGCAGGCGGTGATGCCCCATCAGGCAGCGGACATCCGCATTTTCAATCAGGCCACCATGGAGTTGGGTGCCACCGTCTGCGTGCCGAACGGCCCGCCCCGGTGCGACGTGTGCCCCGTGCGGCAGCTGTGCCGGGCCCGGGAGTGGGGCACGGCGCTGGCGCTTCCGGTGAAGCGGGCGAAAAAGGAGCGCCGGGTGGAGGAAAAAACGGTATTTCTGCTGCTGCGGGACGGGCATGCGGCGCTGCGCCGCCGTCCAGCGGAGGGACTTTTGGCGGGCCTTTGGGAATTTCCCAATGTGGAGGGCGCGCTGGATGAGCCGACTGCGGCGGCGGCAGTGGAGCGCTGGGGCCTGACACCGAAGAACTGGAAGCAGAGGCAGGCGGCCCGGCACATCTTCACCCATGTGGAGTGGCATATGAGCGGATATATATTGGAGGTGGCGGGCAGCGGCCCGGCGGACTTTTTGTGGGTGGATGCCGACGGCCTTGCGCAGCATGCCGTGCCCTCGGCCTTTGCCCGGTATTACGCGGCGGCGGAAAAGGAGCTGAAAGAGGAATGAGAGAGCTTTTGAGCATTGCGCTGACGGCGCTGCTGCTGTTGCTGCTGCGCCAGCTGATCTGGTGCATCCGGTGGCTGTGGCGCTATGCCCACAGACAGGAAACGCCGCCGCCCATCCCCTTTCTGCCCCAGAGCAGCGGAGAACTTTTTGAGGACCACATCCGTCAAAAGGACAGGGAGGAATGACGATGCCATTTTGGAAAAAGAAAGAAGACCCGTGGGACATGGACCCGTCTTTTAAGCGCCCACCTGATGAAGGGAACCTGACGGGCGCGCTGGATTCCCTGCGGGACGAGTGGACGGAGATGAAGCAGGAACGGCAGGAGCAGCGGGATGCCCGGCACCTGCCGCCGGAGACATGCCCGTGGTGTGGAAAGAACATGGAGCAGGGCTGGCTGTACGGCAACCGGGGCGTTTACTGGATGCGGGGCGTGCCCACCGCCAAGTCCAAATGGCTGGGCGCCGGGAGGGATGACACCATGCGGGTGGATACCGACGGGGTGTTTTACACCTATCATGTCATGTGGTACTGCCCGGCCTGCCGCCGAATGACGCTGGATGCATCAGACCTAAAAACACAGGCGGAGGAGGGCGCGTTTTTCCAGACGCAGGTAGAGCAGACGCAGGGAGAAGCGCCCACGGAGGAAGCGGGGCGCAAAGAGCCGTAACGCGCCCGGTGCGGACAGGAGGAGCATATGCCGTTTTGGAAAAAGAGCGAGGACCCGTGGGACATTGATCCGGCGAAAAAGCCCCCCTCCGGCGGCGAAGAAGCGCCGCAGCCAGGGATCGCCGACCGGATGACGGAGTGGATGGAGACAAAGAAGACGGAAAAGGAGCAGCGGGAAGCGCCGCCCGCGCCCATCCCCTGCCCGTGGTGCGGCAGGGAGATGAAGGCGGGGTATCTCTTCGGCGGACGGGGCGGCGTATACTGGAGCCGGGAGTGCCCCGGTGGAATATTCGGCTTTTCCGAAACCGTCCCGGTGGACACCGACGGCGGCTTCTGGGGAGCCTATAAGCGGGTGTGGAACTGCGAGGAGTGCGGAAAGCTGGTGATGGACTTTCGTCCGCAGGGCGACGGCGTCAGCGAAGAGTACCGCCAGTTTGAAGAGGAATTGCAGCGCTATGCCCGGCAGGCAAAGGAAAGAGAGGAAACGACCTGATTCATGGCACAGCTATACTTTAAATACGGGGTGATGGGCTCCAGCAAAACGGCCAACGCCCTGATGACACGGTTCAACTATGAAGAGCGGGGCCAGCAGGCGCTGCTGGTCAAGCCCCGGATGGACACCCGGGACGGCGGCCATGTGGTGGTCTCCCGCATCGGTCTGCAATACCCCTGCGTGTATTTTGACGAGATGCAGAAGCTGACCGTGATGGAACTGCAGCAAAACGCCTGCATCATTGTGGACGAGGCCCAATTCCTCACACGGGACGAGGTGATGTACCTTGTCTATCTGGTGGACGATCTGGGCATCCCGGTCATCTGCTACGGGCTGCGGTCAGATTTTAAGGGCGACCTGTTTCCCGGCAGCGAGGCGCTGCTGGTGATGGCGGACAAGCTGGAAGAGGTGAAGACCGTGTGCTGGTGCGGCCGCAAGGCCCTCTTCAATGCCCGGTTCGACGCAAACGGCACCGTGCTCAAGGAGGGTGCGCAGGTGGAGCTGGGGGCCAACGACCGCTATATCGGCCTGTGCCGCCGCCACTGGCGGCTGGGCGATCTGGGGCCGGATTTCGGAGTGTGAGGCCATGATCTGCAATTTGTGCCCCCGGAACTGCGGGGCGGAGCGGACCGATACGAAAAGCGGCGGCGTGTGCGGGCAGAGCCTGCTGCCCACAGCGGCCCGGGCCATGCTGCACCAGTGGGAAGAGCCCTGCCTTGTGGGGCAGCACGGCGCGGGCACGGTGTTTTTTTCCGGGTGCAGCCTGCGCTGCTGCTTCTGCCAGAACGCGCCCATTTCACAGGGGACGGTGGGCAAAACCATCACGGCGGCGCGCCTGCGGGAGATTTTCTGGGAACTGATCGGGCAGGGGGCCGCGTGTCTGGATCTGGTCACGCCCACCCACTTCACCCCGGTGATCTTGGAAGCGCTGGGGGACGGGCCGTGGCCTGTTCCGGTGGTGTGGAACTGCGGCGGCTATGAAAAGCCGGAGACCCTCCGGCTGCTGGAGGGGCGGGTGCAGGTCTATCTGCCCGACCTGAAGTACGCTCTGCCCGGCCCGGCGGGGCGGTATTCGGCGGCGGAGGACTATTTCCAGTGGGCCGCCCCGGCCATTTTGGAGATGTTCCGGCAGACAGGGCCTTACCGGATGGAAAACGGGCTTTTGAAAAGCGGCGTGCTGATCCGCCACCTGATCCTGCCGGGGGAGCTGGAAAACACCCGCCGGGTCATCGACTGGGTGGCGGAGCATTTTGCCCCCGGCGACGTGCTGTTTTCCCTGATGAGCCAGTATACGCCCCAGCCGGGGGCGCAGGGAAAGCTTGCCCGCCACGTGACCCGGGCGGAGTACCGGGCGGCAGTGGACTATATGGAAAACTGCGGCATCACCGGGGGCTATACGCAGGAGCGCACCTCGGCAAGAGAGGAGTATACCCCGTCATTTGACCTGCGGGGGATCGACAGGGAACCATGAAACTGGAAAACGATCTGGGGCGGGACGCCATCCGCCCGCTGGTGTGGCGGGTGGCTATGCCCAGTATGCTGGCGCAGTTCGTCAGCGTGCTGTACAGCATTGTAGACCGCATTTACATCAGCAACATTCCGCAGGTGGGCGCCAGCGCGCTGGCGGGCGTGGGCGTGTGCGGCCCGGTGGTAACGCTGATCGCCGCCTTTGCCTCGTGGATCGGCATCGGCGGCGCGCCGCTGATGAGCATTCGCATGGGCGCGGGGCGGCGGGAGGAGGCCGAGAAGATTGTGGCCAACAGCTTTTTGCTGCTGTGCGTCAGCTCGGCGGCGCTGATGGCGGCGGCGTTTGCGCTGCGGCGGGCCATGCTGCTGGCCTTTGGCGCAAGCGATGCGACCTATCCCTATGCCGAGGCATATTTCACCGTGTACCTCTGGGGAACGGCGTTCAACCTGCTGTCGCTGGGGATGAACCAGTTCATCATCGGGCAGGGCTTTGCCCGAAAGGGCATGCTTTCGGTGATGCTGGGCGCGGCGCTGAACATCGTGCTGGACCCGCTGCTGATCTTCACGCTGCACATGGGCGTGCGGGGTGCAGCGCTGGCCACGGTGCTCTCCCAGCTTGCCAGCTGCGTGTATGTGCTGGCGTTTTTGCTGGGGGGAAAGGCCCCCGTCTCCATCACCTTCCGGGGCTATGACATGCGCCTGATCCGGCGCATTCTCATCACGGGCATCACGCCGTTTCTCATCATCGGTGTGGACAGCGTGATGATCATCGCCATGAATGCTGTTTTACAGCGCTATGGCGGCGCGGAGCTGGGTGACCGGATGATCTCCTGCGCCACCATTGCCCAGAGCTTCATGCTGGTGGTGACCATGCCCCTTGGCGGCATCTCCGGTGGGACGCAGAGCATTCTGGCCTTTAACTTCGGCGCACGGCGCAGGGACCGGATATTGGAAGCGCAGAAGTATATCCTGCTGCTGTGCGTGGGGTATACGGCGGTGCTGTTCGTGCTGTCCCGGCTGGCGGGGCCGCTGTTCGTGCGGCTTTTCACCCGGGAAGCGGACCTGGCCGCCGAGGCGTTTGCCGCCATCCGCATCTGCACACTGGCCATCATCCCGCTGGGCGCGCAGTATATGCTGGTGGACGGTTTCACGGGCATGGGGCAGGTGCGTGTGGCGCTGCCGCTGTCGGCGTTCCGCAAGGCGGCGTATTTTGCGGCGCTATTTCTGCTGCCGGGGGTCTTCGGCGTGCGCGCCGCCTTTTACGCCGAGCCGATCTCAGACATTCTGGGCCCGGTGGTCAGCGGGATCGTCTACGTCCTGTGCATCCGGCGGCTGCTGGATTTTTCAGACAATACATCTGACAAGACATCAGACAAGACAAAAACGCAGGAAATCAAATAGGCGCGGGAGCTTGTTAAAAAGCCTCGCAGCGAATCCGGATCGGAGAAGTGGCGAAGCCACTTCTCCGATAAAAAACAGCTTGACTTTACAACGGTTGTAGAGTTTAGGATAGTCCCATGATCCGAGGAGGAGTGTGGCCGGAATGGAAAAGAATCTGACGACGGGCAGCGTTTGGGGAAATGTAGTGTCCTTTTCTCTGCCCTATCTGCTGTCCTACTTTTTGCAGACGCTGTACGGCATGGCGGACTTTTATATCATCGGCCAGTTCGAGGGGCCTGCCAGCATCACGGCGGTGGCCGTGGGCTCACAGGTGATGCATATGCTGACGGTGATGCTGGTGGGCCTTGCCATGGGGGCCACCGTCAGCATTGGGCAGGCGGTGGGCGGCGGCGACCGCAAGGCCGCTGCCGGAAGCATCGGCAATACATCCGTGCTGTTTGCGGGGCTTGCTCTGGGGCTGACGGCGCTGCTGCTGGCGCTGCGCAGGGTGATCCCGGCGGTCATGTCCACACTGGAGGAGGCGGTGAGCGGCACGGTGGCGTATCTCACGGTCTGCTTTGCCGGGATTCCCTTTATCACGGCCTATAATGTCATCAGTTCCATCTTCCGGGGGATGGGGGGACAGCAAAAGTCCCCTGTGCTTTATTGCGGTGGCCTGCGGTGTGAACATCGCGCTGGATTACTGGCTGATGGGCGGGCTGGGCCTCGGCCCTGTGGGCGCGGCGCTGGGCACCACCCTTTCTCAGGCGGTCAGCGTGCTTTTGGCGCTGCTGGTCATCTCCCGGCGGGACCATGGGCTTCGTCTGACGCGGGAGGACTTCCGCCTGCGCCGCCGGACGGTGGGAAAGCTCCTGCGCATCGGTGTTCCGGTGGCCCTGCAGGATGGGTTTATTCAGATCTCCTTCCTGCTCATCACCGTGATCGCCAACCGCCGGGGGCTGATCGACGCGGCGGCGGTGGGGATCGTGGAAAAGATCGTGAGCTTCCTGTTCCTTGTTCCGTCCACCATGCTCTCCACCGTGTCCGCGCTGGGGGCGCAGGTGGCCGCGGAGCCGATGGTGGGCCTTTTCACGCCGGATACAGCGGTGGTCCGCGCAGGCGGCCAATATCTGCGGGGCTATGTGTGGGACTGCCTGTTCGCCGTGGTGCAGTTCAGCTTCAGCGGGTATTTCTGCGCCTGCGGGCGGTCGGAGCTCTCGTTTTTGCATAACGTGCTGTCCATCGTGCGGTGCGCGTTCCCGGGGCGTATCTGGCGTCCCGCTGGTTCCCCCAGACCCTGCTTCCCATGGGCCTTGCCAGCGCGGCGGGGTCGCTGTTCTCCATTGTGGTCTGCGTGGCGGCGTTTGCCGTGCTGCGGCGGCGGGGGAGGCATGAGGGATGGACGAGACGCTCTTTCGTATTGGCGAGATGGCAAAGCTCTTCCACCTCAGCGTGAGCACCATCCGCCACTATGAGGCGCTGGGCCTGCTTAGACCGGAGCGGGTCGACCCCGCCACGGGCTACCGCTATTACGGCCCCCGGCAGTTCGACCGCTTCAACACCATCCGCTATCTCCGGGCGCTGGGTATGCCGCTGGACGACATTGCCGACTTCCTGCGCAACCGGGATGTGGAGAAAATCGAGGAAAAGCTGCGGGCGCAGAAGGCGGCAGTGGCGGAAAAGCAGCGGGAGCTGGAGCGAATCCAGCGCAAGATCGACCACCGCCTTGACCAGCTGGCGCAGGTGCAGCACGCGCGGCTGGATGAGGTGGAGGAGCTGACGCTGCCGGGGTGCAGGCTGCTGTGGATCGAGGACACCCTGACCATCCGGGGCTATCACGACATGGAAATGCCCACGCTGCGCTTTGCCGAGCCGCTGGTGCTGCCGCCTGCGCCCGGCGTGCGCATCCGCTATCGCGGCAGCCACACCGCAGCGGAGCAGCGCTACCGCACCCTGCTGGCCCATCTGCGGGAACGGGGCTGGGAGCCCGCCGGATTTTCCCGGGAGATCACAGTGATCGACTTTGGCATCACCAGCGACCCGGAAAAGTTCGTGACGGAGATCAGCATTCCCGTTCGGTCCTCCGACGGCTCCGTCCCGCAGATCAGTGGCGGAAAGACATTTTGACAGAAAACGGTATAAGGTATAAAATACCCTGTACCGTTTTTGTATTTTCGGCTGATTTTGTGCAAACGGGAGAATGTTACATATTATCGAATTACCACTTTACTTCGGTAATAAAATGAAGTAGAATAAGCTCCGAAAGAAACCGGGCCTCCGGCCCTTTGAGGAGGAATCCCCCATGGAATTGGATCTCAATATGCTCAAGCCCCAGGAGCGGGTGTCGCTGCAGCTGCGGCTGCTGTATGAAAAGGCCGGGTTCCGGCAATACCGCATGGGCCGATTTGAAGAATACGGCCTGTATCAGGAAAACCGCCGCTTCCTCTCCAGCGAGCAGGTCATCACCTTCACCGATCTGGACGGGCGGCTGCTGGCCCTGAAGCCGGACGTGACGCTGTCCATCGCCAAAAACGCGCAGGTGGAGCCGGGACAGTGCGGCAGATTTTACTATGCGGAAAATGTGTACCGCCCCTCGCAGGAGAGCCACACCTTTAAGGAGATCAGCCAGATGGGGCTGGAGTGTATCGGCGCGGTGGACGACGCGGTGACGGCGCAGGCCGTGTCCCTTGCCATCCAGAGCCTTGCCCAGACGGGGCGGGACTTCACTGTGGAAGTGAGCCACATGGGCTTTGTGACGGGGCTGCTGGACGCCGTGGGCGCGCCGGAGGCGGTGCGGCCCCAGCTTCTTGGCTGCATCCGGGACCGCAACCAGCATGAGCTGCAGCGCTGCGCAGGCGCGGCGGGCCTTTCCCGGCAGGGGGGCGACGCGCTGTGCCGCCTTTCCGGGCTGCATGGGCCGTGGGAGCAGGTGCTGGCCGACGCAGAGCCGCTGGCGCTCAACGCCGCCATGGGCGCGGCGCTGACAGAGCTGCGGACGCTGTGCACGGCGCTGGAGAGCCGCGGCGAAACGCAGCGGCTGCGGCTGGATCTGTCGCTGGTCAACGACATGGAGTATTATAACGGTCTCGTTTTGCAGGGCTATCTTGCGGGGCTTCCCCGTGCGGTGCTGCGGGGCGGACGGTATGACCCGCTGGTCTCTCAGTTCCGCCCGGGCGCCAAGGCCATCGGCTTTGCGCTGTATCTGGACGAGCTGGCCCGGATGAGCGACGCCGCCCCGGCGGCAGAGGAGCCTGTGATGCTGAACGTGGCCCTGCCCAAGGGCCGCCTTGGCGACAAGGTATACGACCTGCTGGCAGGCGTGGGCTACGGCTGCCCGGAAAATTATAACGACACCCGCAAGCTGGTGGTGGAAAACCCCGCCGCCGGAATTCGGTATTTTCTGGTCAAGCCCAGCGACGTGGCCATTTATGTGGAGCACGGCGCGGCGGACATCGGCATCGTGGGCAAGGACATTTTGCAGGAGTCCGGCGCGGACGTATACGAGCTGCTGGACACGGGCCTTGGCAAGTGCCGGATGTGCGTGGCGGGGCCGAAGGATTTTCAGGACGATCCGGGCCGGGCGCTGCGGGTGGCCACGAAATTCGTGAACATCGCCAAGGCGTATTACGCCGCGCAGGGTCGGGATATTGACATCATCAAGCTGAACGGCTCCATCGAGCTGGCGCCCATTCTGGGGCTTTCCGATGTGATCGTGGATATTGTGGAAACGGGCACCACCCTGAAGGAAAACAACCTGCGGGTCATCACGGAGTTCATGCCCATTTCCGCCCGGTTTATCGCCAACCGGGCCAGCTATCAGTTCAAGCGCCGGGAGATCGACGTGCTTCTCGGCAAGCTGCGGGAGGTGACGGAGCAGTGATCCCCATTTTGAAGTTTGACGACCTCTCTCCGGAGGATATTTTGAACCGGGACATCCGGGCCGAGGAGCAGGTGGACGCGGCGGTGGACGCGGTGATCGCCGATGTCCGCGCCCGGGGCGACGAGGCCCTGCGGGACTACACGGCCCGCTTCGACGGCGTGACAGTGGACAGCCTGCTTGTCACGGCGGAGGAGATCGACGATGCCGTGGCCGCGCTGGAGCCGGAGTTTCTGGAAACGCTGGAAATGGCGGCGGAGAACATCCGCCGCTTCCATGCCCGGCAGGTGCACAAGGACTTTGTGCTCACCGACCGCCCCGGCATTTTGATGGGCCAGCGCTACACCCCCATTGAAAAGGTGGGCATCTGCGTGCCCCGCAGCCCGGAGGCATTTCCCTCTACCATTTTGATGAACGTGATCCCCGCAAAGCTGGCGGGGGTGAGCGAGATTGTGCTGGTCACGCCGCCGGACAAGGCGGGCCGCATCAGCCCGGAGGCGCTGGCGGCGGCAAAGATCGCCGGAGCGGATAAGATTTTCAAGGTGGGCGGCGCGCAGGCCGTGGCCGCGCTGGCCTATGGGACCCGGAGCATCCCCCGGGTGGATAAGGTGGTGGGCCCCGGCGGCATTTTTGTGGCCACGGCCAAGCGCAAGGTCTTCGGTCAGGTGGCCATCGACATGATCGCAGGCCCCAGTGAAATTCTGGTGCTGGCGGACGGGAACTCCAACCCCGCGTGGGTGGCGGCGGACCTTTTGAGTCAGGCCGAGCACGACGTGCTGGCCTCCGCCGTGCTGGTGACGGACAGCATGGCCCTTGCGCAGGCGGTGCAGCAGCAGATCGAAACGCAGCTGAGTACTCTGCCCCGCCGGGAGATCGCCCGCCGCTCCATTGAGGATAATGGCAAGATCATCGTGACCGACAGTCTTGAAAAGGCGGTGCTCTCCGCCAACCGCATTGCTCCGGAGCATCTGGAGTTGTGCGTGGACGATCCCTTTGCCCTGCTGCCGAGGATCAAAAACGCGGGCAGCATCTTTCTGGGCCGCAGCGCCCCGGAGGCGCTGGGCGACTATTTCGCGGGGCCCAACCACACCCTGCCCACCAGCGGCACCGCCCGCTTTTCCAGCCCCCTCAGCGTGGATGATTTCGTGAAGAAATCCAGCTTTTTGTATTATGACCGCGAGGCGCTCTCCCCGGTGGCGGAGCGCATTGCGGAGTTTGCCCGGCGGGAGGGTCTGGAGGCCCACGCCCGCTCCGTGCTTATCCGAACGGAAGAAGGAGGAAGTAACCAATGAGCAGATTCTTGTCCAAGGAGGCCGCCCGTCTGGCCCCGTATACCCCCGGCGAGCAGCCGCAGGATCAGCAGTATATCAAGCTCAACACCAATGAAAGCCCGTTTCCGCCCTCTCCCAAGGTGGTCAAGGCGGTCTCCCGGGCGGAGCTTTTGAAACTGAACCTCTATTCCGACCCCACCTGCGCCCGCCTGACAGAGGCCATTGCCCGGCGCTATGAATTGCAGCCGGAAAACGTGCTGACCGGAAACGGCTCGGATGAAATTCTGGCCTTTGCCTTCCGGGCCTTCTGCGGCGAGGGCCGGGGCCTTGCTTATGCCGATATTACCTATGGGTTTTACCAGTCGCAGGTGGCGCTGTTCGGGCTGGATGCCTACATCGTTCCCCTGCGGGAGGATTTCACCCTGCATGTAGAGGATTACATGGACTATCCCGGCACCATCGTCATCGCCAATCCCAACGCCCCCACCGGCATGGCCGTGCCCCGGACGGACATCCAGCGTCTGCTGGAGGCTGATCCTGACCGGGTGGTCATCGTGGACGAGGCGTATGTGGACTTTGGCGGCGAGAGCTGCGTGCCCATGATCTACCGCTACGATAATCTTCTGGTGGTGCAGACCATGTCCAAAAGCCGCTCGCTGGCCGGCGGCCGGGTGGGCTTCGCGCTGGGCAGCGCGGAGCTGATCGCCGCGCTGAACCGGGTGAAGTACAGCTTCAACCCCTATAATGTGAACCGTCTCTCCATCGCGGCGGGTGCTGCCGCCGTGGAGGACGAGCCGTATTTCAAGGCCTGCACCGACGCCGTGCGCAGCAACCGGGCGTGGACGGTGCGGGAGCTGGAGGAGCTGGGCTTTTCCGTGCTGCCCTCCAAAGCCAATTTCATTTTTGCCAAGAGCAGCCGCATCTCCGGCGAGGCCCTTTACCAGAAGCTGAAAGAAAACGGCATTCTGGTGCGCTGGTTCAACGCGCCCCGCATCCGGGACTATGTGCGCATCACCATCGGCTCTTTGGAGCAGATGGCCGCGCTGGTGGACGAAACGGCCCGGCTGCTGGAAGAGCTGTAAGGAGGGAGTTTCGATGCGCAGTGCGACGATCAAACGGGACACAAAGGAGACGCAGATTGTCCTGAGTTTAGAGCTGGACGGCACGGGAAAGGCGGAGACCGCCACCGGATGCGGCTTTCTGGACCATATGCTGACCCTCTTTGCCCGCCACGGCGATTTTGACCTGCAAGTCACCTGCCATGGCGACACGCAGGTGGACTACCACCACAGCGTGGAGGATATCGGCATCTGCCTTGGGCAGGCGTTCACGCAGGCACTGGGGGATAAGCGGGGCATCACCCGCTACGGCCAGTTCCTGCTGCCCATGGACGAGACGCTGGTGCTGTGTGCCTGCGACCTCTCCGGCCGGGACTATCTGGGCTGGGCGGTGGACCTGCCCAGCGCTAAGGTTGGGGACTTTGACACCGAGCTTGCCAAAGAATTCTGGCTGGCATTCGTCCGGGCTTGCCCGGCCTCCATCCACATCCGGGAACTGGCGGGGGAGAACACCCACCACATTCTGGAGGCCGTGTTCAAGGGCATGGGCCGCACGCTGCACGGGGCCGTGTCGCTGGACGAGAAGCATTTAAACGAAATTCCCAGTACGAAAGGGTTGCTGTAAATGATCGCGATCGTAGATTATGGCGTGGGGAACCTCTTCTCCCTCACCTCCAGCCTCAAGGCGCTGGGGGCGGAGGCGGAGGTCACACGGGACGCCGCGCGCCTGCGCGGCGCCGACCGCATTATCCTCCCCGGCGTGGGCGCCTTTGGCGACGCGCGGGCCAAGCTGGACGACACGGGCCTTGTCCCCGTGCTGCGGGAGGAGGCGGAAAGAAAGCCGCTGCTGGGCATCTGCCTTGGGATGCAGCTGCTGTTCGACCGCAGCTTTGAATACGGCGAGCATCCCGGCCTGGGCTTTGTGCCCGGGCAGGTGGTGGACCTGCGGGACGCGCTGACGGACAAGGGATTAAAGGTGCCCCACATGGGCTGGAACAGCCTGAAAATCGTGCGGGACGACCCGCTGTTCCGCTATTTTAAAGACGGCGAGTATGTCTATTATGTCCACAGCTTTTACGCCCGGAACTGCGGGGAAAGCACACTGGCCACATCCGGTTACGGCAACGTGGCGGTAACGGGCGCGGTGCGCTGCGGCAACGTCTGGGGCACTCAGTTCCACCCGGAAAAATCCGGCGACGCGGGGCTGCGGCTGCTGCGGGCCTTTGCGGAGCTGTGAGGAGGACGCCATGAGAGAAATGCGCAGAAAGGACCGGGAGGTCACCGATTTGGAAAAGATCCGCGAGGTACTCTCCGCGTGTCAGGTGGTGCGTTTGGGACTGCAGGACGGCAAGGGTGTTTACGTGGTCCCGGTGAACTTTGGCTATGTGGAGGATGGCAGTCATTTTACGCTGTATTTCCACGGCGCGAAAGAGGGCCGCAAGGCGGAGCTGATCGCAAAAAACGGCTATGCGGGCTTTGAGATGGACACCGGAAGCCGTATTTACGGCGAGGACACCGCTTGCACCTATACCTCCGCCTTTCGCAGCATCATCGGCGAGGGCACGGTGGCCGCGGTGGAGACCATGGAGGAAAAGCGGACGGGCTTTCTTGCCCTGATGCGCCACATCACCGGAAAAGACCAGTGGGAATTTGAAGACCGGATGCTGGCTGCGGCGGCGGTGTTCCGTCTGGATGTGACGGAATACCGCTGCAAGGAGCATTTATAAGACAGGAGGGTTACGACTATGCAGATATTTCCGGCGATCGACCTCTCCGGCGGGCAGGTGGTGCGGCTCTATCAGGGGGACTATGACCGCATGACGGTCTATGGCGAGGACCCCTGCGCCTATGCGCGGGAATTTATTGCTGCAGGGGCGAAGTATCTCCACGTGGTGGATCTGGACGGCGCCAAGGACGGCACGCTGGCCAACTTCCGCTCCATCGAGGCTATTGCCCGGCAGGGCGGACTTTATATCGAGGTAGGCGGCGGCATCCGCACCGAAGAGCGCATCCGCCAGTATTTGGACCTTGGCGTGGGCCGCTGCATTCTGGGCACGGTGGCGGTGAAGGACTTTGCTTTCACCGCTCGGATGGCCCAGCGCTACGGCGACCGGATCGCCGTGGGCGTGGACGCCCGGGACGGATATGTGGCCGTGAACGGGTGGAAGGAAGTGTCTAAGGAAAAGGGCGTGGACTTCTGCCGTCGGCTGTATGAGGCAGGCGTTGGCACGGTGATCTACACGGACATCAGCCGGGACGGCGCGGAAAAGGGCACCAATCTGGCCCTTTACCGGGAGCTGGCCGAAATCAAGGGACTGCACATCACAGCCAGCGGCGGCGTGAGCTCGCTGGAGGAGCTGCGGGAATTGCAGTCCATCGGCACAAAGGCCGCCATTTTGGGCAAGGCGCTCTACACCGGGCGGCTGGACCTGAAAACCGTGATCGAGGAGGTGGGCGCGTGTTAGCCAAGCGGATCATCCCCTGTCTGGACGTAAAGAACGGCCGGGTGGTCAAGGGAACGAATTTCGAGGGCCTGCGGGACATGGCCGACCCGGTGGAAATGGCCCACTTTTACAATGATTCCGGCGCGGACGAGCTGGTGTTTTACGACATCACCGCCTCGGTGGAGGGCCGCGGACTGTTCACGGACATTCTGCGCCGGGTGGCGGGGGAGATTTTCATTCCCCTCACCGTGGGCGGCGGCATTCGCACGCTGGACGATTTCGACCGGGTGCTCAAGTGCGGGGCGGACAAGGTTTCCGTCAACTCCGGGGCCATTGCCGACCCCTCCATCATCGGCGCGGCGGCGAAAAAATACGGCGACCAGTGCGTGGTTTTAAGCATGGACGTCAAGCGGGTGGAGGGCGCGTTCCACCTCTTTGCCAAGGGCGGCCGGGAGGATACCGGGATCGACGCCATGGACTGGGCCGTGCGGGGCGTGGACGCGGGCGCGGGCGAGATCGTGCTCAACTCCATCGATACCGACGGCGTGAAGGCCGGGTTCGATCTTGAAATGCTGGACGCGCTGGCATCGCGAGTGCACGTGCCCATCATCGCCAGCGGCGGCGCGGGCAAAATGGAGGATTTTGCGGAGCTGTTCACCCACCCCGGCATCGACGCGGGGCTGGCCGCTTCGATTTTCCACACCCGGCAGGTGGACATCAGGGAACTCAAGCGGTATCTGCGCGCTCAGGGCGTGGAGATGCGCATTTGAAAAGGGAGAGGAATACTATGGAACTGAAATTTGACGAAAAGGGCCTGATCCCCGCCATCGTGCAGGATCATTACACCAAGGAAGTGCTGACGCTGGCCTATATGAACCGGGAGAGCCTTGCCATCACCATCGATGAGCGGCGCACCTGCTTCTTCTCGCGCAGCCGTCAGCAGCTCTGGCGCAAGGGCGAGACCTCCGGCAATGTGCAGCACGTGGTCTCCATCACCGCCGATTGTGACGGCGACGCGCTGGTGGTGGAGGTGGTGAAGGACGGCCCCGCCTGCCACACCGGGGCGGAGAGCTGCTTTTTCAACCAGCTCTATCTTTCCGAAGAGCTCAAGCAGTTCAGCTATGAGGGGCTGTACCACCTGATCGAGGGCCGCAAGACCAGCCCCAAGGAGGGCAGCTACACCACCTATCTTTTTGAAAAGGGACTGGACAAGATCCTGAAGAAGGTAGGCGAGGAGTGCACCGAGGTCATCATCGGCGGCCGCAAGGAGGACAAGGCGGAGACCATCTATGAGATCGCGGACCTCACTTATCATGTGATGGTGCTGATGGTGCAGATGGGCATCACCGTGGAGGATATTACCCGGGAGCTGGAAAAGCGCCACGTGGTGGATCACAAGGTCAAGCAGGAGCGGATGCAGTGATGACCCCGCTGGCCTGTTCCGTGCACACCCACGCCACCCTCTGCGACGGGAAGGACACCCTTGCGGACATGGCGGCTGCCGCCTATGCCGCCGGAGTGCGGTACTACGGCGTCTCCTGCCACAGCCACACGCCGCTGGAGCTGGACGAGGGCTTTGTGCTCCCGGCGGACATGACGGCTTACCGTGCGGCGGTGCTGGCGCTGCGGGAGGAGTATGCCGGGCGGATGGAGGTGCTGCTGGGGCTGGAGTGGGACAGCCAGTCCGACGTGTCGCCCCAGGGCTTTGACTACTGGATCGGCTCGGCCCACTATCAGCGCTGCGGCGGCAAAGCCTACGCCGCCGACTGGGGCGAGGAGGCCTTTGCCGCCTGCCGGGACGAGGCCTTCGGCGGCGACGCGCTGGCGGTGGCCGAGGGATATTTCCGGGAGGCGGGCCGGGTGGCCGCCCTGCGCCCCACCATTCTGGGCCACATCGACTTAATCACCAAGCTCAACGCCGGAAACCGCTTTTTCGACGAGGATGCCCCCCGCTACCGCGCCGCTGCGCTGGCGGCGCTGCACCGGGCGGACCCGGATAAAACGCTGCTGGAGATCAACACCGGGGGTATGGCCCGGGGATACCGCAGCGCGCCGTACCCGGCGCTGTTTTTGCTGCGGGAGTGGCGCGCCATGGGCGGCCGGGTGATTCTGACCTCCGATGCGCACAGTGCCGAAACGGTGGTGTACGGATACGCCGAGGCGTCGGCCCTTGCACGGGCAGCCGGGTTTACGGCCAGCGTGCTGCTGACGGCGAACGGCATGGCAGAATGCCCGCTTTTGTGAATTCTGCGGAAAACAGCCAAAAAAGGCGGGGGATTTTCCCCGCCTTTTTGCTTCTTCGCCACTTGTGAAGAAAGTGACAGACTGATACAATAGCGTTATCTGAGATAAGATATGAGTTGAGAGATATAAGGGGTAACACTATGTATCGGACTGTGATTTTCGATCTGGATGGCACGATCCTCAATACCATTGACGATTTGACGGCGGCGGCCAACTGGGTCTGCCGGAAGAATAACTGGCCGGAGCACACCGCCGAGGCCTGCAAGGCCATGGTGGGCCACGGCATTGCCAACTTTGCGGCCCGGTTTTCGCCGGAGAACTTCCGAAGCCCTCTGCTGGTGGTCAATACGCTGGCGCAGTTCAGCCAGTATTACGGCGCCCACAACATGGAGTCCACCGTGCCTTACAGCGGTATTCCGGAGATGCTGGAGCGGCTGAAAGCGGGCGGCGTGCTTCTGGTGGTCTATTCCAACAAGGCCGACCAGTTCACCCGGGTGATCGTGGAGCATTATTTCCCCGGTGTCTTCGCCATGGTGCGCGGCCAGGTGGAGGGAATGCCCACCAAGCCGGACCCCAAGGGCATCTGCGCCGTGATGCGGGAGCTGGGCGCAAAGGCGGAGGAGACGCTGTTCGTGGGCGACAGCAGCGTGGACATCATGACCGGGCACAACGCGGGCATGGCGTCCTGCGGCGTGACGTGGGGATACCGCACAAAGGCATCGCTGCAGGAGGCCGGGGCGGAGTTTCTGGCCGAGAGCACCGCGGAGCTGGAGCAGATCATTCTGCAAAACGGCCCTGCGGCACAAGTGCATCTGTAAGGAAGGTCCGGGGAGTGTATCCCCGGCCTTTTACTTTTTTGAAAAGACTTCGTTTGGCATCCCGGAGTCCGGCCAGGCATGGCGTCCTGCGGGCGTGAAATCGTGCCAACACAGAATATTCACAGTTTCTTAACACCTTTCCGATGGAAAGGGAATTGACAGGGATTTCCGCCTGCCGTATAATAAGCGACAGCTTGTCATAAAGTGACACTCTGTCACATTCGGAGGGAGGAATGGGAATGTGCATGGAGACCTTTTTCCGGCTGCCGGAGGAAAAGCGCACCCGCTTTCTGGATGCCGCGTGGGAGGAATTTACCCGCGTCAGCTTTTCGGATGCGTCCACCAACCAGATCGTACGGCAGGCAGGTATTCCCCGGGGCAGCTTTTACCAGTATTTCCGGGATAAGGAGGACCTGTTCCGCTATCTGATGACGCAGGCCCGGAACCATTTTGTGGAAATGTACGCAAGCGTACTCAAGCGGTGCGGCGGCGATTTCTTTGCGGCGCAGCTCATGTGCTTTGACGGCACGGTGGAGCACGGCGTGGAGGATGTGCTGTTTCAGCGCTGGGTGCGGGTATTGCAGCTTAACCCGGGGCTGCATATGCAGATGGTGCAGAAGGACCAGCCCGGCTATCAGATGCTGGCGCGGGCCTGCGAGGAAATGAACCTTACGGGCTTTGCGGATGAAAAGACCGCGCAGGGGGCGTTTATGCTCTCAATGTTCGCACTGGCGGGCGCGGTGATGGACAGTCTGGCCGCGCCGGAGCAGACGGCGGAATTCCGGGAACGGTTGACGACGCAGCTGAATATCATCAAATGTGGCAGCCTGACGGCGCAGGACGTCGGGGCAGCAAGGAGGAGCTTATGAAAAGAAGAACCATGGCACTGCTGGCGGCACTGGCATTGGTGGTGTCGGTGTGCGCGGTGACGGCCTCTGCCGGGGAGGCTGTGAGAAGACAGCCTGCGGCGCAGGTGCAGGAGCCTGCCGCCCAAGACACCGCCGCCGACGACACCGCCGGAGAGGAACCAGCGCAGCAGCCGGAGGAGAAAGAGGACCCCTCCCCCGCAGGGCCGGATGACGCGCAGGTCGACCCCACCACCGGAGAGGCGGTGGAGGAGGCCACCATCGTCCCCGACGAGGTGGGCACCGTGAGCTATGCCAACATCGAGCGGCGGATGCGGGAGAAGAACCTGAACGTGCTGATTTTGCAGGAGAGCGTGGACTTTATCGACAATATTGACTACGATAAGCTCTCCAAGGATTTGAAGGATACGCTCCACGCCATCGCGCAGGGCCAGCGGGGCATGAGCCTTGCCAGCAGCCTGCCTGCGGATAACCCCTATTATACCCCCATGGATTCCTACGCCTATTCCCAGCTGACCCAGACGTATGACACGCTTTATGACCAGTTCAAGTCCATCCGGGACGGCGAGATGCAGGAGGACAACGCCGGAGCGGTGCGGCAGCTGAAAAACCTGCAGGATCAGGTCATCATGGGCGGCGAGATGCTCTACACCACCATCGCCGGGCTGGAAAGTCAGGAAGCTGCCCTCCAGCGCCAGCTGGCCGCCCTGAACCGCACGGTGGAGGAGATGGAACTGCGCTATCAGCTGGGGCAGGTCTCGGCGCTGCAATTACAGCAGACCAAAGCGGGCCGCACCCAGCTGACCAGCGGCCTTGAGACCCTGCGCATGAACATCCGCAACCTCAAGACCCAGTTTGAGATGATGCTGGGCGCGGAGCAGACCGGGGAGATCACACTGGGCGCCGTGCCGGAGGTGCGGGAAAAGGATCTGGCCGCCATGGATTTGGAAAAGGACCTGCTGGCCTACAAGACCCAGAGCTATGACCTTTATGCCGCCGCCAAAACGCTGGAGGACGCCAAGGACGACTATGACGACGCCGGAAAAGAGTACGGCTACCGCATGGATAAGCTGGAGTTTGCCCGGGCTTCCCACAACTGGCAGGCCGCCCAGTATACATATAATGACTCCGTGCAGAATTACGAGCTGAAGTTCCGCACCCTGTTTGCGCAGGTGGGCGATTACAAGCAGATCTACGACGCGGCCAAGGTGTCGCTGGAGAGCGAAAAGGCATCCTACACGGCGTCAGAGCTGAAATACCAGCAGGGGACGATCTCGAAAAACGCCCTGCTCTCCGCGCAGGACAGCTTGAAGGAGGCGGAGGACAAAGTGACCTCTGCCGCCAACGATCTGTTTGCTTCCTATAATACGTATTGCTGGGCTGTGAAGCACGGCGTTTTGAATTGACAGGAGGGCCATATGAAAAAGCATCAGAAAATTCTTGCCGGGCTGCTGGCCGCAGCCATGGCGGCAAGCCTTGCCGCCTGCGGCAGCGAAACACCGGAGGAAGAGCCCAGCGCGGGCGTGGCCGTGCAGGTGCAGACCGTTACCGCCGGGTCCATCGCAACGGACAACCGGGTCTCCGGTCAGGTCAGCGCCGACGACGAGTCTACCATCCTCATCGCCACCACGGCCAAGTGCACCGCCGTGTACGCGCAGGCGGGCGACACCGTGCAGGCGGGCGACATTTTGTGCACGCTGGATCTGGGCAGCACCCTCTCCAGCTATCAGGCGGCCCGCATCAGCTATGATTCCGCCGTGCAGAGCTATCAGGACCAGAAGGGCATTCTGGATAAGCAGGTGTCCCTCGCGCAGGACAACGCGGCCAACACCCGTGCCCTTTTTGAGATCGGCGCGGCCTCGCAGCTGGAGGTGGATCAGGCGGAGCTGAACTATCAGAACGCTGTGGCGGGGCGCAACTCCGCCCTCTCCCAGCTGGAAGCCGGGATGCAGAGCGCCAAAAGCGGCGTGGAGCAGCTGGACACCGCCCTTGAAAATGTGGACGCCAGCGGCAACGTGATCGCGCCCCAGTCCGGCACGCTGGTGACCATGAACGCCACCGAGGGAAACTTCATCTCCAATGCCATGCCGCTGGTGGTCATCGACGGGGCCGAGCAGATGAAGGTGACCGCTTCGGTGTCTGAAACGCTGGTGGCCAAGCTGAAGGCGGGCGACAGCGCCGACGTCAGCGTGGACGCGGCGGGCAAGAGCTTCACCGCCACCATCCGCTCTGTGGAGCGGGCGGCCAATATGCAGACCAAGCTTTATAACGTGGTGCTCACGGTCCCGGCGGATGTGGGCGGACTGCTCAACGGAATGTTTGCCGACGTGAGCTTCCACACCGACGCGGCGGAAAACACCATCGTGGTGCCCACCGAGGCCATCCTCACCAGCGGCGAGACGGAGTATGTCTACGTTGTGGAAAATGACACGGCCAAATATGTGGAGGTGACCACGGGCCTCAACGGCAACGGCGTGACGGAGGTCAAGTCCGGCTTGACGGAGGGCCAGCAGCTGGTCACGGTGGGCCAGTCCTACCTGCGGGACGGCGACAGCGTCCGGGTCGTGAGCGGGGAGGATTAACGCCCCATGAATACTTCAAAATTCTGCATCCAGCATAAGGTCGCAACGCTGCTGGCTGTCATCATGATCGTGATCTTCGGCGTGATGTACGGCACCCAGCTGCAAATGGCCCTGATGCCCAACATGGAAATGCCCATGGCGGTGGTGATGACCACCTATGTGGGCGCCAACCCCGAGGACATTGAGGAACTGGTCACCTCCCCGCTGGAGGGGGCGATCATGTCCGTCTCCGGCGTGGATGAGATCCAGTCCACCTCGTCGGAAAACGTCAGCACCATTATGATCACCTACGTCAAGGATACCGACGCGGACATGGCCGCCACCAAGCTGCGGGAGAAGTTCGACATGGTGTCCCTGCCGGATGACGCCTCCGATCCCATCATCGTGAACATGAACATGAGCGACCTGATGCCCACGGCCATGATCACCCTGATCGGCGATGACCTTGCCCAGCTGCAAAGCATTGCCGACGACATCGTCTCCCCCGCGCTGGAGCGGATCGACGGTGTGGCGCAGGTCAGCGTCAACGGCGGCGTCAGCCAGCAGATCGCTGTGCAGGTCGATCCGGCCAAGGCGGCGGGCTACGGCCTTTCCAACAGCTATATTTCCCAGTTCCTGGCGGGGCAGAACCTGCTTTATCCCGGCGGCGACCTGCATAACGGCACCAAGAAGCTGACCGTCTCCACCGACGCCAAGTTCCGTTCGGTGGACGATGTGGCCAATATGCTCATCTCCCTGCCCACCGGGGGCACCATCCGCCTTTCCGAGGTGGCCGACGTCTCCATGGAGCAGGAGGAGCAGAGCGCCGTGGCCAAGACCGACGGCTCTTCCTGCGTGATGCTGCAGATTTCCAAGCAGTCCGGCTCCAACGAGATGGAAGTGGCGCAGCAGGTGGAAAAGCGCATGGCGCAGCTGCAGGCGGAAAACCCCGCCGTGCAGTACTCCATCCCCTATATCGCCAGCGACTATATCAGCGAGTCGGTGAATAGCGCCATGCAGAACATCATTCAGGGCGTGGCGCTGGCGGCCATCGTGGTGTATCTGTTCCTGCGCCGGGGCGGCCCCACCCTGACCATCTGCATCTCCATGCCGGTGTGCATTCTGGCCGTGTTCGTGCTGATGAAGGTCATGGACCTGACGCTGAACATGATGAGCCTTGGCGGCATCGCCATGGGCGTTGGCATGATCGTGGATAACTCCATCGTCGTGCTGGAAAACATCAACCGTTTCTCCGCCGAGGGGCATGACCGCCTCAGCGCCTGCGTGGACGGCACCAAAGAGGTGACCTCCTCCGTCATTGCCTCCACGCTGACCACCATGGCGGTGTTCGTCCCCATGGGCCTGGCCGACGGCATGGCGGGCATGATGTTCAAGGACTTCTGCCTGACCATCGCGTCGCTGATCGGCGCGTCGCTGGTCATCGCGCTGACGCTGGTGCCCCTGCTGTGCTACTTCACGCTGGACGAGGAGAAGGTGCGCCGGGACCAGCTGAAAGCGGCGGAGAGAAAGGCCAAGCGCAAGCCCGGCGGCCTTGCCGACCGACTGGCGGGCCTTGGCGAGAAGCTGAACCGCGCATACCTGCGGCTGCTGGACTACTTTGTCCATCATCTGAAGATCGGTATGCTGACGGCTGTCGGTCTGGTGGTGGTCTTTGTGCTGACGCTGGCCAACACCCAGATGGTGCTGATCCCCGACATGGATCAGGGCAGCGTCTCCGTGAGCATCAGTATGCCCACTGGCTCTTCTCTGGAGGAATCCGGGGCCATTGCCGACCGGGTGGCCGCCATTGCGGAGCGGGAAGTGCCGGAGCTGGATGAGATGTATTACATTGTCTCCAGCGGCTCGGGCGGAATGTCCATGATGAGCGGCGACGTGACCATGGGACTGATGCTGGTGGATAAGGACCAGCGCGAGCGCAGCGCCTTTGACATTGTGGACGATCTGCGCACAGCCGTGCAGGACATTGCCGGCTGCGAGATCACCGTCAGCGCCAGCGAGACCATGTCCATGTCCAGCGGCGACGATATTTCCGTGAAGATCACGGGCGACGATTATGACACGCTGGAAATGATCGCCGACGATCTCACGGCCCAGATCAGCGCCCTGCCCGACGCGGTGGACGTGGAAAATTCCCTTTCCGAAAAGGTCCCGCAGGTGCGTGTCTACCTCAACCGGGAGGCCGCCGCGCAGTACGGTCTCACCGCCGCCTCCATCGGCGCCGCCGTCCGCACGGAGCTGACGGGCACCGAGGCCACCACCGTCACCATCAACAATCAGGACTACTCCGTCATGGTCAAGGGCGACGGCTCGGCCTCCGAGAGTCTGGATGCCCTGCGGTCCATGCCCATCACCACCGCTTTTGGCGGCACGGTGCCCCTGAGCGCCGTGGCCAACGTGACGGTGGAGCAGGCATCCCAGAGCATTTCCCGCTATAACCAGTCCCGTCAGGTGACCATCACGGGCGACACGGTCAGCGGCGACGCAACGGCCATGACCAAACAGATCAACACGATTTTGAACGGTTATACCCTGCCCGAGGGCTATGTGGCGGAGAGCTCCGGCAGCTATGAGGACATGATGGAGAACTTCGGCGACATGGGCCTTGCGCTGGCCGCGGCGCTGCTGCTGGTGTATTTCGTGCTGGCGGTGCAGTTCGAGTCGTTCTCCATGCCCGTCATCGTGATGCTGATTCTGCCTGTGGCCTTTACCGGAGCGCTGTTTGCCCTGCCTCTCACGGGCCGGAAGATGTCGATCATCGCGCTGGTGTCCCTTATCATGCTGGCGGGCACAGTGGTCAACTCCTCCATCATTCTGGTGGAGTATATCAAGATCCGCCGCGCCATGGGCGAAAGCCGGGAGGAAGCCATCCTCCACGCCTGCCCCCTGCGTGTGCGCCCCATCCTGATGACCACTCTGACCACCGTCCTTGCCATGGTGCCCATGGCGCTGGGCATGGGCGGCACCAACGAGATGATGGGCGACATGGGCGTGACCATGATCTCCGGCATGGTGATCTCCACGCTGGTGACGCTGGTGCTCACCCCGGTGTTCTACTCCGTCATCGACGATCTTTCCCACCGCTTCGGCAGAAAGAAGAAAAAGGAAGCGAAAGAGGAAATGGGAGCTGCCGTGTAACGGGTAGTTCCACTTTAGCGAAACAAGGCCCCCGGACTGGCATATGCCAGTCCGGGGGCTTTGTTATGTAAGGTGCACCAGCGTATTCTGGGCCCTTGCGGTGTCGGGATAGATCCCGGCTGCGGCGGCTGCGAACACCGCCGCGCCGAAGGCGGCCTCCTCCCGGTGGATGGGGCTGCGCAGGGGCAGGGCGAACTGCTGGGCAAGATACTGCCGCAAAACCGGGTTTTCCCGCACCGCGTTGCCGGAGCCCACCAGCGTGTGGGCCGGGGCGGGCAGCGGCATCTCCCGGTAAAGCGAGTGCAGTTCGTCGGCCATGCCCCAGAGAACGCCCCGGATCAGCTCCTCCGGGGAGAAATTGTCCTCGGAAATGGCGCGGATGGCTCCCCGCAGGGCGGGGTCTGCGCGGGTGCCGCAGAACCGGGGGTCCACCGTAAGGGTGTGGCGCTGGGGGTCTTGGGCGGCCAGCGCGTTCATGGCGGCGTAAATATCCCGGTCATCGCCGCCGAAGCAGGCGGCGCACCGGGCAAAGAATCGGTGCAGCAGCGCATAGGCCCGCCCGCCGCAAAGGGGCGCACCCACCAGCAAAAAGCGGCCGTCCACATAGGGCCGGACCTCCCCGGCGGGAAAGGCGCAGGGCGCGTCCGCCACGGCGGAGACCTGACTGCCCGTGCCGATGTTGACCAGCACGCCGCCTGCGCCAAGAGCGCCCAGCACGCTTGCCTGATTATCCCCGATGGCCAGCGCCACAGGCACGCCGCCGCAGCGGCCCAGCACCGCCGTTTCACTGCTCACATCGGGCGCACAGGAAACGCCAAGGTGCCGGAGGGCGTCGTTGTCAAATGCGCCGCGTGAGAGGGAGAAGCAGCCGAGACTGGCCGCGTTGGACGCGTGGAGCAGCGGCGCGGACAGGCCGCAAAGCCGCATGGCGGCATAGTCGGCGATGGTGGAAATCGCGGCGGCCTCCGGCGGAACAAGGCCCTGCCGACAGTTGATGAAATGGGTCAGCAGCCCATAGCCGGAGGCGAGGGGATACCCGCACTCCCGGCTGAGCACGGAGGCATACGTGCCGCCGCCCCAGGGAAGCTCGCCCCGGGGGTCCTGCCATGTGTACAGGGGGCTGACGGCCTGCCCTGCCCGGTCCAGATAGAGGATGCTGTGCATCTGCCCGGTCAGGCCGATAGCCGCAAGGGGAGGGTACTGCGCCGCAAGGTCCTCCTTCAAGCGGAAGACCGTGCGCAAAATGGCGGCGCTGTCCTGCACGTGGGGCGGCTGGTCCGCTGTGGGTGCGGCGCCGGGATTGGGAACGGTGATCGCGCGCAGCACCTGCCCGTCGGACGCGCGGATCGCCACGGCGCTGATGGAGGTGGTGCCAATGTCAAGGCCGATCAATGTGGACATGGGTGGTCTCCTTTTCCTGCGGCTTCCGGGTGAGGTGAAAACCGCGTTTTCCCTGATTGTGATGCTTCGATGGTATCACGCCGCGGCAAAGTTGGCAACCGCCCCGGTGATTCTTTTGCGGCGGATTGCACAAACGGGCGGTGTGTGGTAAACTATCGAAAACGGAGGGATTTATGAAACAATGGTGCAAGCTGTGCCGCGCGCTTCCGGCGGCACTTTGGTATGGCGTGATCTGGAATTTTTCCGCGCAGACCGCCGCCGTCTCCGGCGACCTTTCCGACCGCCTTTTGTGGCGGATGCTGGCGGTGGTGTCCCCGGCCTTTGCGGCGGCGGACGGGGCGGTGCAGAGCGCGTCGGTGGAGCTGCTGTCCTTTTTCGAGCGTAAGGCGGCGCATATGTTTTTGTATTTTACGCTGGTGCTGCTGGTGTGGCTGGCGCTGGGGCCGTGGGTGCGGGGAAAGCGGCGGCAGATGCCCCTTGCCGCAGTCCTTACCGCCGTGCTGGCGGGGCTGGACGAATACCACCAGACCTTTGTGCCGGGCCGCAGCGGCGAGGTGCGGGACGTGTGCGTGGATATGACGGGCGCGTTGATCGCACTGGCGCTGGCACTGGTCCTTTTGTGGGTGGACCGCTGCCGCAGGCAGGGCGGCACAGGCGGGTGGGCGCTGGCTGCCATTCCACTGTGTATGCTGGCCGCGCTGTGGCTTGCGATCGTGCCGCCCGCGTGGGCGCGGAGCGTGCTTGCGTGGGCCGCGGAGCGGTTTTGCCCGGTGTTCCCGGCAGGGGACATGGCGGCCCTGGCCCCCATCGCGCGGGAGACGGTGCTGGCGGTTTTCAGCGGTGTGCTGGGCTTTGCCGGGGCGCTGTTGGCGGCGCTGACCGGAAAGCGGGCCGCCCCGGCCTTGACCGGGGCGCTGCTGCTGGTGCTGACGGCAGGCTGCTCGGCATCTGTCGTTTTCCGGCAGCCGGCGCTGGTGGGCCTTGCGGCGCTGGGCTTTGCCGTCGGTGCCGCGCTGTGGGGCCTGTATGCCGCCGCGCGATGCTTCGCCAAAGTGGCGTAGCCACTTTGGTGAGGAGGCTTCGCTGCGCTCTGCGCTTCGGTTGGCCGCAGAGCGGCCAATTCGACACTCACTTCGCGCAAGGAGTGTTTTCCGACGTACATGCCGCCGGAAAACACGGATTCCATAGCTTTCACGTCTACGGACGTGAAACTCTGCGAGGCTTTTTCGACAGACTGAGGGACGTACCATCTGGTACGTCCCAATTTCTATGTTTCGGTTAATGTCAGCGTTCCCATCACCGCCACGGCGCGGCTGGAAAGGGGCAGGCTCTCGCCGGAGCCGTTCATGGAAAAGGCGGTCACATCCGCCACGCCGTCCGTTTCCAGCAGCAGCCGCAGCAGCTTGGCGTGGCTGACGGTGGAGGTGCGCAGGGCGGTCTCCTGAAAAAAGGTGTCCACTGCTTTGGAAAACGCCGCCTGCACGCCGCCAAGCTCGCCCCCGTCCATCAGCGTGACGGCGGCGGTGACGGAAACGGGCGTTTCCTCGGCGGCAAACACCCGGGCGTCCGCCCCCACGGGCCGCTCCCGGTCCACGATGGCCTGCGTCGCGGCCACGGCTTCCGCCCCGGGAGCGCGGCCATCCGTCCCGGCGGCCACAATGTCCACCGTTCCGCTGCCCCGCGCCAGCGGCAGCACCCGCACCCGGTCAATGCCCACGGCCTGCGTGCACCACGCGGCGTAGTGGTCGGCGTTGCCGGAGGCCGGGGTGGAAGAAAGCGCCGCCAGCGCCCGGGCGCGCAGGGTGTCGTCGTCCTCCGCCTCCTTGCGCATGATGCCCCGGTCGGCGCACACCGCCGTCAGCGCGTCATCCACGGCGGTGGAGACAAAGGCGCGGCGTTCCATGGCGTCAATGTCCATGCTCCAGAACTGGGCCATGCCGTCGGCGCAGGCGCGCAGCACGTCCCCGGCAAAGGTGCCCTCTTCCGCGCTGCCGGGGCCGTCATAGGCGGCGGTGAGAAGCTGCAAAAGTTCCTGCTTTGTCATGTAAGCGTCACCTCCCATGTGTGTGAAAATGCTTCATAAACGGTGTGCACGGTGAACCGGACCTCCATCAAACTGTCTGTCCTGTGAAAGGAAAAGCCGTCCACGCTCTGAATATAGGGCGAGACCTCCAGCGCCTGCCGGATCTGGCGGCGCAGCTGGCTCTCCAGAATCCCCTCGTCCGCGCTGGCGCCCAGCAGAGAACGCAGCTCGTTGCCGTAATCCGGCGACCACGCGGTATAGCAAAAGCGGGCGCTCTCCGGGTGCAGCGCCCGGGTGCACCAGATGGCAAGGGCCTCATTCCCGCCCACAAGATACGGCTTCCCGTTCCGCAGGGCAAAGGCATGGCGGTCCCAGTCCACCGCCCATTCCTGAAAAAGCGGCAGAGCGCCTTCACTGTCGGTGCTTTCCGGGGCCGCGCCCCAATCGGGAAAGATCATGCGCCGCCCTCCCGAAAGCCCAGAAACCACAGCCCCTCCTCGCAGGGCAGCAGCGCTGCCTCCCGGCCAAGGTCCTCCCGGCGGAAAGCCGTGCCGCTGGGATAGAACAGCCCGTCGGATACGGCGGTGCCCCGCACGGTGACTGTGGGCGGCGCAATGGCCGTCAGCGTTCCGAACACGCCTGCGGGCGCGGCGGTCTCCGCCGGGCGCAGCAGTTCCCAAAGCGCACTGTATACATTCATGTCTCATCCTCCAATCGCAGTGATGTGGTAAAGGTCCCCCGCTCCCAGCGGTGCTCGTGGGCGGTGATGGCGTAGATCCCGTCCAGCCCCCACGCGGGGCGGTGCACCTCCGCCCTGCCGCCGCAGGCAAGGGCAGCATCGCCCAGAACCGTCAATCTGGCGGTGCGGCTGCGGGACGTGAGAGCGGCGGAGGCCTGCTCCTGTGCCGCACCGTTTTTGCCCAGCACGGTTTGAAAGCGGCCATAGGCGGCAATGTCGCCATCGTGCCGGGCCTGAGCCAGCGGGCGGCCGTTCCGGCCCACCACCACGGCGGCGTTGACCATGTCGCGGATGCTGGCCTGGCAGGAGACGTCCAGTACCCGCTCCGGCCGCAGCAGAACGGGCGCGCCTGCGGCAGCGCGCACCGTCAGCGCGCCGCCGCGCACGCCGATTTCCCGCCGGGGGCCCACGGCGGCACGCAGAACGGAAAAGGCGGAGCGCCCCGCCCCGGTGACAATGGTGCGGCCCACGCCGTCGTCCTCCACCGTCCCCAGCGGGATGCCCAGCTCCCCGGCGATCTTGGCGGCGATGGCGCGCCCGGTCCCGGTATACACGCCGTAAAGCTCGTTCCGCGTGAGGTACACGCCGGGGTCATAGGCGGTGATGCTCACGCGCCGCGGCGTGCGGGAAATGGTGTGGATGCTGCCTGAGAAGCGCTCCGTGCCGTCATCGTCCGTCAGATGCACCACATCCCCCACCGCCACGGACAGCTTGAGAAAATACGTGTCCGCCGGGGCGGAGAGCAGCACGGCGGTGAGGGTGGCCGCCGCTTCCTCCCGGGCCTTCCCCACCCGGAGGGATTCCAGCGCGGGGGCCGCCATTTGCTTTCCGATCCAGAGCTTCATAGGGCCAGCACCTTGCCGATGGGCAGCTTTCTGGGGTCGGCCACGCCGTTTTTCCCGGCAATGCCCCGCCATTTCGTTCCGTCGCCGTAATAGCGGCAGGCAATGTCCCAGAGGGTGTCGCCCTTTTTCACCGTATGGGTCCTGGGCAGCAGCCGCTCGTCCTCCCGGGCCGGAGCGGCGGCGCTTCCCCCGCCCGCCAGCGCGGCCAGCGCCGATTTGAACTTGTATTCTCGCAGTGTCAGGGAAAGCCCCACGTCGCGGTCGCCCTCCCGCAGGGTCTCGGAAAGGTCCTCGATCAAAAAGGCGTCGTTGATGTCGCTGGACGAGATGATGAGCCGCACCGGGTCGCCGGAATCCTGCCAGCGCTTGAGCATGGAGAGGACGGTCTCCGGTGTCTGCCCTGCGTAAAAGGGCGAGCCCTCGGCGGGAAGAAAGGTCTTCAGCCGGACCTCCCGCAGGCCCCGCCCGCCGAAGAGGTTGACGGCTGCGCCGATGGCAAGGGTGTGCACGTGGTTTTCGTTGGGGCGGGTGACGGTGATCCGGGCGGGGTTTACGGAAAGATAGATCCGCTCCGCCCCATTGTCGTGCCAGATCAAAACGGTTCTGGTGTTCATGTCTTCCTCCTTATCTGACGACGGCGGCCCGGCGCAGCCCTTCCAGCAGCGCCTGCGCCATCTGCTGCGCAAGTGCGGCGGTGTCCACGGCGGCGGGCCATGCCGCCTGCGAGATGGGTCCCGGCGTGAAAGGCGCGGCCAGCGGCGCAGCCGTTGGGGCCTCCGATTCGGTGCTGCGCGCCATGGGCAGGGTGGCCATGTCCTCCGACAGGGCCGCTTCGCCTACTTCGTGCTCCGCAGCTGCGGCTTCGGGGAACTCCGCCGTGGGCGCGGAGCACGCGGGGGAGGGCAGCACCGCGCCGCCGGGGGTGTCGGTTTGCGCAGCCAAATCGTTCCCGCCAACTCTTCCCGCCCCAGTGGTCTTTCGAAAAGCCGCCCCGGCGGACGTGAAAGGCTGCTTTGGCGCGGGGGCGGCAAAAGCGGTGGAAAATCCACCGTTTGCCGCATCGCCGCTGGCCTTTTCCGATGTGGGGATACTGACGGGCTTTTCATCCGTCGGTTTACCTGCACACGCTTTTCTGTCCGCTTTCTCTTCCCGCGCCCGGGCAGCCGGAACCGTCGGGCCGGACTGCGGAAGAACCGTGTCCGGCAGTTCTTCCGCCGCTCCCTCCTGCGCGGTCCCCTCTGCCGCAGATCCCGGCGCGGCGGTCATGGAGGACGCTTTATCGGCACCCGCGTCGTCCTCCCCGGTAGGCGCGCCCTGCGGGATGGCTGCCGCTTCCTCCTGTCCCGGCGTCACGCCGCTGAGGGCCAGCACCGCCAGCGCCGCCGTCCGGGCCTCGCCGGGGGAGAGGTAGTGGGTGATCTCGTCCGGCGTGAACAGCCGCTGTTTCCGGCGCAGGGTCTCTCCGGCCAGCTGCAATTCCCGGCAGGCGGCGTAAAACAGCGCCCGCCCGCCGTCCGCCATCCCCAGCGCGGCGCATTCCTGAGGGGAGAGGGCCTCCACCGTCACCGTGCCCAGCGCGCCGCAGGGCACCTGCGCCGTCTGCCCCCGGTGCAGCGTGCGCTGGCGCAGGGCTTCCAGCAGCGTCATCCGGCGTTCACCTCAATGCGCTCAAGGCACTGCAGGTCCGAGGGGCGGAAGGTGAAGGGCAGCTTCTGCTGGTTCACCTCGCCCACCTTATAGTTCAGGAAGGGCAGCTCGGTGAACGCCACGTTGTCCACGCTGTACCGTTCCTCGCCGCCGTCCGCCGCGTCGGGGTCCTTCAGGGCGGTGGTGATGGTGCAGCGCTTGTCCACGCCCTTTTTGGCCTGCTCTAAAACCTCGAAAAACCGGGTGTAGACCTGCTTGAGGGTCATGGTGCCCTCGCCGGAGTAGCCGGTGATCTTGCTGTCCACATCCATGCCCAGCTGCACCTTTTCCCGCTGCACCTTTACCGTCAGCGTCAGCTGGCTCAGCTCCGCGATGCGCGCGCCGTCCACCCACACCTCGGCAAAAGAGCCGGAAAGCGTTCTGTTTGCCTGTAAATTACTCATACATTCCTCCTAAGCTTTGGTTTACATTGCGATGACCAGCGAAAGGTCCTCCATGGCGTCGCAGAAGGTCAGCGTTGCTTCCAGAAAGACGTGGCTCCCGGTGTTGGCCCGCAGGATTTCCGTGTCCTTCATGGCGGAGGTGTCCGTGCCCCGGGATTCCAGATACTGCCGCTGCCCGGAAAGGGAGACGGCGCAGCGGTTGTCCGCCGTTTTGTCCAGCACGTCGCCCTCCAGCTCCCGGAAATAGGCGTTGATGGCCGTCACCAGCAGGAGCTTGCTGTCATAATCCCCCAGCACCTTGCCCACATACCCCGTCTCAAAGGCCCGGGCAATGTCCGTGCGAATCAGGTCGATCCCCTCCACGATCTTGATCTTCTGGAAGGGGGCCGCCTTGTCGGCGGTCAGGGTGGTCAGGGAGTTCACCGCCCGGCCCAGACGGTAGCCGTCCCGGCCGGGGACGATGATGAGCTTCCCCGCGTCCACGTCGGCGTCGGGGGTTTCCGGTGCGTCGCAGCCCACCACCTCCGGCAGCGTGGTGTAGGTGGCGGAGCGGGTCAGGGGCAGGGCGGCGAGAAGCGCGGCAATGCGGACGGTATAGTCCCTTGCGGTCACCGCGCCGTCATCCAGCACGACGCCGCTGGCGCACAGGTTCACGATGCCCTCGTCGTCCGGCGCGGCGGCCCCTGCCACCACAGCCTTCACGCCCCGTCCCCCGGCGCGCTGCTTTTTGATAAAGGAGACGACCTCCGTGTCCGTCAGGCCGGGGGCGGCCAGCCAGTCAAAGGGGAGCTGCTCCAGCGTCTGAAAGGTTTTCTGCGCCGTCTCGCCCACCCGGAGCACGGCCACCTTGCTGGGGGCTGACAAAAATGCCAGCCGTAAGAGACGGTAATTTTCCGCCGTGAACTGTTCCGCAGGCACCTCGTCAAGGCTTTTGTATACGCTCAGCGCCGCGCCGTCCTTCGTTGCGTCCTTCACCGCAACGGCCAGCACGCCCCGGGCAGAGCGGGTAATGGCGGAAACCGCCGCCGTCTGAAAATGAATAAAAATTTCGGGAAGACCCATACATACCTCCAAATGAAAAAATGTGCACTCTGGCAAAAAAGCCTCGCAGAACTCCGTCATCCGCAGAGGACGGAATTCAATCCAATTTTGTTTTTTCCGGGGACATGCGCCTCGGAAAAAACACCGCTCAGTCCGCAAGTGTGTGAGCGCAGCGAATGCGCGCGGCGGACTGCGATCTTCTCTCAGAAATGCTTGCATTTCTGAGAGAAATGAAGTGTTCCCATCCACTCCGCCGCATCTCCCTCCTGCGCCGTGTCCGGCAGGGGAAGGCACAGCTCCAGAGAAAAGGTCAGCTTGTCCCCATCGGTCCGAATGTCCAGCGGGTGCAGCGTTCTTGGGCCGTGCTCCGTGTCCATGGGGATGCCCCGCAGCAGCAGAGGCGGCAGGGCGGCCAGCAGGGCGGTCCTGCCGTCCCGCTCCCGGTCAGGCGCCGCCGTCACGGTGATGGCATAGCGGTGCTCGGCCTGCTGTCCGCCGTCCAGAAGCACCGTGCCGCGCTCCTCCACGGCCACGGCCAGAAGGGGATAGCGTCCTGCAAGGCACGTTCTGTCCGCCACGGCCCGGATGCCGAGGGCGTCTTTCAAATAGGCCGTCACGGCCTGTTGGATGCGGTTCATGCTCGGCGCACCTCCTGTTCTTCGGCGGATGTAACGCGCCCGATCTCCACTACGGTCACGCAGTGGGAGGGATAGCGGAAGCTGTCGGAAGAGCGCCCGTGCCACACCCGTCCCAGCTCGTCCGTGACCTCCACCCGGTCGCCTAGTGAAAGGGCACAGTCCGGCTGGGTGTAAAGGGTCAGGCGGAAGCGGCTCTCCGGCAGCGGGGCGCTTCCCTCGGGCGGCGCGGGTGCGCTGGTGTGGGCCAGACGGCTCAGGGCGCAGGGAATGCCTGCGTACAGGTGCTGCTCGCGCCCTGCATCATCCAGCGGGCGAAAGACGTCCAGTTTGTGGAAGTAAGTCCGCGCCAGCAGGGCGCTCATGGCATTGTCGGTCATGTCAGGTCCTCCTTCACGGTGCCAAGCCTTCGCCACGGAGAAAGCCCCTGCGGGTCAAAGTCTCCGGCGGAGGAGGCATAGGTGACGGCAGTGTCGCCGCGGGTCAGGCTCTTCACCTGCCCCCCGCCCTGCGAAAGCGTCACGGCAATGCCGGCCACCGCGCCCTCCATTTCCGCCGGGATGTCCTCCCGGCAGCACCATGCCATGGCCGCGTCGGCGGCCATTTCCACAAGGGTGTCTCCCTGCCCGCCAAGGTCTCGGCCAGCCAGTGCCTCCGCCTTGTGGCGGATAGACGCCAGCGTTTCCGCGCCGATCACGCCGCCACCACGGCGCCCAGCGTGGCCAGGCGCTTGGAGGGCACAAACAGGTCGTAAAGATACCGGGCCTGAATGGAGGTGCCGTCAAAGAGCTGGTTTTCCTGAGGGCCGAACTGCTTGATGGTGTCCAGCTTGCTCACGGCCAGCGGCGTTTCGCAGTGGGCGATCAGGCAGGAGATGTCCTTTGCGCCGCTGCCGGGGATGATGCCGCCGTCGTTGCTGCCGCCGTCCTGAATGGTGATGGCGGTCTTCATGCGGCTCTGGGGCACGAAGATGCAGGGCAGGTCGTCCAGCATCATCACGCCGTCATAGGCAACGCCGTTGATCTCCACTGCGTTGCCAAAGGAAATATCGTGGTAAGTGCCCACGGCGGATTCCAGAAAAGCGTTTTTCAGCTTCTGGCTCACAAGGGCCACATACCCGTCGGCTTCCTCTGCGTCGTCCCGAATGGTCTGCATCAGGGCGCTGACGGTGGAAATGGCGTTGTCCTTCGTCAGGGCGGCGGATACGATGTGGGTGGCCTTGTGGGCGCTGTCAGTGACCGCCAGCGAATACAGGCGGTGGATGCGGTAGGTGTCCTGCTCCCGCACCAAAGCGTTGCGGGCAAATTCTCGAATCACGTTCTCGGCGGTGACAAGAAATCCGGTGTCGTTGGGGTCGGAGCGGTCCAAAGAGAATTTCACGCCTCGGTCCATGGAAAGGGAGTGGCTCTTCCAGACGTTGGAGACCGCGCCCTGCGGATAGGCCGAGCCGTCGGCCTTCGTGGCGTCGTAGCGGCCAAGCCCGGTGGTGGACAGGGTGGAAATTTCAATGTCCCTGCCTCCGGTGAAGCGCACTTTTCCCGCTGCGGGGATCATCCACGCGGTGGCGGAGCAAGCCGCCAGCTCCTCGTCGATAAACTGCTGGTATGCCTTTGCATAGTCAAATGCCATTTGCATGACCTCCTGTGTGTTGTTTTCACGCGCCCAGCGCTGTCAGCGTGTGAAAAGAGCATACGGCTTCCGATTGTCTCCGTCGCGGGAAATAGTTCAAAAAACCGTCCCAAAAGTCTCAATAGACCTTTGGGACGGTTTTTCCAATGCCTCGTTTTTTGCAGGCATTCGATCCAACACGAAGGGGCTCCCGCCCCTCGTACTCCCCCTGCTGCATAGAATCTTTTTTCCATTTAGCAGAGGTTTTTCGACAAGTTAAGGTCAGCACAAGAAATTGTGCTGACCTTTCGTTTATCGAAAAAGCCTCGCAGAGTTTCGCGCCCGCAGGCGCGAAAGCAGCGAAACCTTTTCGAACAAGTGGCAAAGCCACTTGTTCGAGATAATGTTTAAAACAAACTCACCACGCCGCAGGTCACGGCTGTGGTGATGCACCCGGCGATGACCACTCCCACCGCGATGGCGGGCAGCGCCGTCCGCATCCGGATGTCCAGCACGTCCGCCACCAGCGCTCCCGTCCATGCCCCGGTGCCGGGTAGGGGAATGGCCACCAGCAGGATCAGCCCCAGCGTGCGGTATTTGCGCACCGTCCGTCCTTTTAAGTGGGCGCGCTGTTCCAGCGCGTCGATCGCCGGGCCGATGCCGGGAATGCGCCGCAGCAGGTGAAAAATCCTGCGGATCAGCAGCAAGATCAGCGGCACGGGGACCAGATTTCCCGCAATGGCGGCGGCGGCCGCCGCCGCAGGAGACAGCCCTGCGGCAATGCCCAGCGGGATCGCGCCCCGCAGCTCCACCACGGGGACCATCGCCATGCAGAAGGTCATCAGCAGTTTTCCAAAGATACTTTCGCCCAACAAAGTCACCCGTCCATTCTACGTCAGCCTGTGGAAAAATCTATGCGGATTTTTCCACAGGCGTCCTAATTCCGCGCTTTTTTGCCTGCTGCGCGGCATAAAAGCTGCCGCGCCTGCCTTTGTCAACTAATGGTAGGGTAACATAATTTTTCTATTTTCGCAACAAAATTTCAAAAGTGTTGCACGTCCGCGTGCAACAAACGGCACTTGGGCGCCATAGGTAGAGGGACATTTCTCAAAACTGTTTCGCGCAGACTGCGCGAAAGGAAAGGAGGGCTGCCTATGCCGCCCGCTCATGTTCGCCCCAGTGCCTCCCCCGGGGAGTTTGGAAGACAATACCTCCCCCATTATTTCACCCGCGCTTCGCCGCCCTTTCACCGCCAGCTGGAAGATCTTTGGCGGCGCAGGATCATGAAAAACCGAGACCCTGCCGCCGCCCGGGGGGAAATGCTGGCGGCCAGAGGCACCCGCAGCGCCGTGGCCGCGCCCCGGGGCCATGCCAAAAGCACGGTCATGAGCCTGCAAAACGTGCTTCACGCCGCCCTTTACGGCTATAAGCAGTACATCCTGCTGATCTCCGACACCGAGACGCAGGCCGTCAGCTTTCTCGACGCCATCAAAAACGAGCTGGAGACCAACGAGCGCATCCTTGCCGACTTCGGCGAGCAGGTGGGCAAGCCGTGGAAGACCTCCTCCATCGTCCTTGCCAACGGCTGCCGGATCGACGCCGTGGGCAGCGGCCAGAAGCTCCGGGGCCGCCGGAACTATGCCCGCCGCCCGGACCTGATCGTCTGCGACGATATTGAAAACGACGAGGCCGTCCGCACCGCCGAGCAGCGGCAGAAAACGGCGGACTGGTTCTGGAAGGCCGTCTGCAAGGCGGGGGACAGCTACACCGACATTCTGGTCATCGGAACCATTCTCCACCACGATTCCCTGCTGGCGAACCTTTTGGAAAATCCGGCCTTTGAAAGCCGGAAATACCGGGCGGTCCTGTCCGACGCGGCCTCGCCGCTGTGGGAGGAGTGGGAGCGGCTGCTGTGCGACCTGACCAGAGCGGACAGAGAAGCCGCTGCCCACGCCTTTTTCTATAAGCACCGCCGGGAGATGCTGGCGGGGGCAAAGGTCCTCTGGCCGGAAAAGCTCAGCTATTACGACCTGCGGCTGATGCGTCTGGCGGAGGGCGAGGCCGCGTTCAACTCCGAAATGCAGAATCAGCCTGTGGACCCCGCCGCCTGCCTGTTTTCGGCCCAGTGGTTCCGGTACTACGCCCCGGCGGAGCTGGACTTCCGCGCCGCCTGCTTCCGGTTTTACGGGTACTGCGACCCCTCGCTGGGCCGCACGGCCCAGAGCGACTATTCCGCCATCCTCACGCTGGCGGTGGATATTCAAACAGGTCTTTCTTATGTGTACGACGCGGACATTCAGCGCCGCCACCCCGACCGCATCATTGCCGACATTTTGGAAAAAGAGCGCGCCCTGCGCCGGGAGACGGGCCGGGGCTACACGCTCTTTGGCGCGGAGACCAACCAGTTTCAGTGGTTTTTGAAGGAGCAACTGGCCCGGGAATCCGCCCGGCAGGGGCTGTATCTGCCCATCCGGGGCATTCGCTCCACCGAGGATAAGACCATGCGGGTGGAGAGCTTGCAGCCCGATGTCCGCAACGGCTACATCCTTTTCCGCAGGGACCAGACCCTGCTGCTCCAGCAGCTGGCCCAGTTCCCGCTGGGGGCCCATGACGACGGCCCCGACGCGCTGGAGGGCGTTCGCACCCTCGCCCGCAGACACACGCAGGCCGCGGCCATTGCCGGGCTGCATGTATGATCCATCAGGAGGAAAAACATGGAATTTTCAGATAGAGCTCCCGTCCGCTGCATTCCACTGGCCGACATTCCCGAGGAGTACCGGGACATTGCTGAGACCATCGGCGTGGAAGCCTTCACCCGCCTGACCTTTCTCTGCGGCGGGCAGAGTTTGTACATCCCCAAGCGGGAGTCGCTGGAGCGCGGCGCCCGGGACCGGGACATCCGCGCCCGGTTCGATGGCGGCAATTACCGGGCATTGGCCGCCCAGTTCCGCCTCAGCGAGCGCCAGATCCGCAAGATCGTGGCCCCGTCATGACGCAGGCGAGGTAAAAAGGCCTCGCAGAATTCCGTCATCCGCAGATGACGGAATCAAATGCAATCCGTTTTTCCCGGCGGCATGTACGTCGGGAAAAACTCTTTTACTGTCTCGGCCTGCGGGCCTCCCAGTATTTCCGTCACCAGTGAAAAGCGTTTCACTGGTTCCTCCTTGCGCGAAGCGTGTGGAAACAGCCGAAGCGCCGCCAGCGGCGGATGAAGCGAGGCTGTTTCGAGGAAGCGGCACGATTGGCGGCGCAAAGCGTCGGGAATCGTATCGCCACGACGGTGGCACATTGGCCGCAAAGCGGTCATGAGGCACGGAGCGCAGCGAAGCTCTTTCCAAAAAAATGCGGAGAGCAAATTTGCTCTCCGCATTTTTTTAGATGATGGTTTAGCCCTTGCACACGGGAACGATCCAGCCCTTGTTGTCGGGCAGCTTGCCCCACTGCATGCCGGTCATGGTGTCATACAGCTTCTGGGTGACGGGGCCGATTTTGCCGTCGGAGATGAAGACCTTGTCGCCCTTCCAGTCCAGCTCCTTGACGGGGGAGACAACGGCGGCGGTGCCGGTGCCGAAGACCTCTTCCAAACGGCCCTCATGGCCGGCCTTCATGATGTCGGCGATGGCCAGCTTGCCCTCAACGACCTCATAGCCCCAGTCCTTCAGCAGCTCGATGCAGCTGCGGCGGGTCACGCCGGGCAGCACAGTGCCCACGCAGGCGGCGGTGTAGACCTTGCCGTCGATTTTGAACATGATGTTCATGGAGCCGACTTCTTCCACGTACTTCTTCTCCACGCCGTCCAGCCACAGGACCTGCGCAAAGCCCTTTTCCTCGGCCATGGCGCCGGCCTTGATGGAAGCGGCGTAGTTGCCGCCGCACTTGGTAAAGCCGGTCAGGCCGGGAGCGGCGCGGATGTACTCGTCTTCCACGTAGATACGCACGGGGTCGATGCCCTCGGCATAGTAAGCGCCGGAGGGAGAGCAGATCACGCAGAAGGTATAGTTATGGCTGGCGTGCACGCCCATGCCCACGTCCGTTGCGAAGATGAAGGGACGGATGTACAGGGAAGTGCCCTCGGAGTGGGGCACCCAGTCCTTATCGACCTCCACCAGCGTCTTGACGGCCTGCACATAGTCGTCCACGGGGATCTGGGGGATGCACAGACGGTCGCAGGAATCCTGCATCCGCTTGGCGTTGCAGTCGGGGCGGAACAGCTGGATGGTGTTATCCACGCTGCGGTAGGCCTTCATGCCCTCGAAGATCTCCTGCGCATAGTGGAAGATCACGCAGGCGGGGTCCAGCACAAAGGGGGCATAGGGTACCACGCGGGCATCGTGCCAGCCCTTGTCGGGGGTGTAGTCCATCAGGAACATATGGTCGCTGAAGGTCTTGCCAAAGCTCATCTTGGGGCTGTCCACAGGCTTTTCCTTGGGAGTAGTGGTTTTGACGATCTTGATATCCAGCATAACAAACTCTCCTTACGATTTCTTTTGAAGTCCGGTAAATAACAAAAAGACCTCCGCCCGATTCCGCGCAAAGCAGAAAGGCGAAAGTCAAACTTCCGTATCATCCCGTATTCGGCGGCTGACATATTCGCCGTGTCCATTTTCAGTTATACGCTGATCGTGGAACAAAGTCAATCGGTAAAATGCACAGATTGGCCCGAAGTGGCGGGGAGAGAGCCCCGGAGAGCCGGGTTTCCCGGCTCTCCGGAGGAGGTTTTGTTGTTGGTGTTACTTCACGCACTCCATGCCGCGGTGGAATGCTTCAATGTTCAGGGGAACGAATTTGGCCTTGGGTCCGGTGAACATCTCACGGATCATGGTCTCGATGGTCTCGCTCTTCAAAATCTTCGTGGCCGCCACATAGGCGCCCAGCATCACCATGTTACTGACCTTCGGGTTGCCCACTTCCTCGGCGATCTTGGCGCAGGGGATGTAATAGGCCGTGAGGTCCGCCCGGGAGACCTTGTCCGTCACCACGTCGCTGTTGACAAACACCGTGCCGCCGGGAAGCACGCCCGCTTCAAACTTGGCAAGGGACGGCTCGTTCAGGGCGATCAGCTCGGTGGGATGGGCAAACACGGGAGAGCCCACGGGCTTGTCAGAGAGCACCACGGAGCAGTTGGCCGTGCCGCCGCGCATTTCGGGGCCGTAAGAGGGTGCCCACGTGACGTTCAGACCCTCTGCCATGCCGGCCTCCGCCAGATTCTTGCCGATGGCCAAGCCGCCCTGACCGCCGAAACCGGAAATGATGATTTCTTTTTTCATCTTATTTCACCTCCGCACTGCTGTCCTTGATCACGCCCAGAGGATAGTAAGGGATCATGTTCTCCTTCAGCCAGTCAATGGCTTTCACCGGGGTCATGCCCCAGTTGGTGGGGCAGGTGGAAAGGACCTCGATGAACGTGAAGCCCTCCCGGTTCATCTGCTTTTCAAAAGCCTTCTTGATGGCCTTTTTGGCCTTGTTGATGTTGGCGATGTCGGTCACGCAGACCCGCTCGGCGTACACGCAGCCATCCAGCGTGGAGAGCATCTCCGCCATGCGGATGGGCATGCCGGCCTGCTCTTTGGTGCGGCCGGACTGGCAGGTGGTGGCCCGCTGGCCGATAAGGGTGGTGGGGGCCATCTGGCCGCCGGTCATGCCGTAAATGGCGTTGTTGACAAAGATGGTGGTGAACTTTTCCCCTCGCATGGCGGCGTGGACGATCTCCGCCGCGCCGATGGAGGCAAGGTCGCCGTCGCCCTGATAGGTGAAGACAGCCTGATTGGGGTGGGTGCGCTTGATGCCGGTGGCCACAGCGGGGGCGCGGCCATGGGCGGCCTCCTGCATGTCGCAGGAGAAATAGTTATAGGCAAACACGGAGCAGCCCACGGGGCACACGCCGATGGCGTCATCCAGCAGGCCCAGTTCCACCAGCGACTCGGCCACCAGCTTGTGGATGATGCCGTGGTTGCAGCCGGGACAGTAATGCAGCTCCGCGTCAGTCAAGCCAGCGGACTTCTGATATACGATTGCCATATCACTTGACCTCCTTCAAAACCTTCTGGGCCGACTCGATCATTTCCTCCACCGTGGGCATCACGCCGCCGGCGTGGCCCAGATAGGAGATGGGCTTCTGCCCCTCCACCGCAAGGCGGACATCGTCGATCATCTGGCCGGAGGAGCTCATTTCCACATCCAAAAACGCCTTGACGTGGGCCATGCCCGCCAGATCATGCAGCGCCTTCTCCGGGAAGGGCCACAGGGTGATGGGCCGGAACAGGCCTGCCTTGATGCCGTTTGCGCGCAGGGTCTCCAGTGCGGTCAGGGCGATACGGGCGGGCGTGCCGTAGGCTGTGATGACCAGCTCGGCGTCCTCGCACTGAACTTCCTCCCAGCGCACCTCATTTTTGGAAATTTCCGCGTACTTCTCGTCCAGATGGCGGTTGTGGCCGTCGCACACCTCGGGGTCCATGTACAGGGAGTTGATCACATTGTGGTGGTCGCGGCCCTTGCGGCCGTTGGCCGCCCAGTCCTTGGGAGGCAGATCCCGCTTGGGGATGGGGTGCCACTCGATGGGCTCCATCATCTGACCGATCAGGCCGTCGCACACCACCATGACGGGGTTACGGTACTGGTCGGCGATGTCAAAGGCCTCCTGCACGAAGTCCACGGTCTCCTGCACGTTGGAAGGAGCCAGCACCACCGTGCGGTAGTCGCCGTTGCCGCCGCCGCGGGTGGCCTGGAAATAGTCGCCCTGAGCGGGCTGGATGGTGCCGAGGCCCGGGCCGCCGCGCATGCAGTTGACGATGACGGCGGGCAGCTCCGCGCCGGCGATGTAGGTGATGCCCTCCTGCTTCAGGGACACGCCGGGAGAGGAGGAGGAGGTCATGGCGCGCATACCGGCGCCGGCGGCGCCGTACACCATGTTGATGGCGGCGACCTCGGATTCAGCCTGCACAAAGACCTTGCCGTGCTGCGGCAGGTGCAGGGACAGATACTCGGGCACCTCGCTCTGCGGGGTGATGGGATAACCGAAGAAGCAGTCGCACCCGGCGCGGATCGCGGCCTCGGCGATGGCTTCGTTGCCTTTCCACAGTTCTTTTTCCACGAAAACGCAGCCTCCTCTTTTAGAATTTCTCGACGGTGATGATGGAATCCGGGCAGATCTTTGCGCAGCTCGCGCAGGCGATGCACGACGCGATGTCGGTCACCCCGGCGGGATGATAGCCCTTGCGATTCGTGACCGCCTTGTCGATGGCCACGATGTGCTTGGGGCAGACGGAGACGCACAGCTCGCATCCCTTGCACCGGTCCTGGTCAAATGTTACCTTTGCTGTCATGATGGTCATTTGCCTCCCTTCAATCAATCAGAGATCCTGACTTTCCCTTACAGTTCCCAAGGCTTTTTCATATAAATGTCAATGGGGAACAGCTTCAGCCCCGCAAGGCTCTCCTCGCCGGTGAAGCGCCGCTCCGCCAAGTGGCATACGACAGGAATGCCGGTCTCCTTCGAGACCGCCTCGGCCAGCTCCGCGCCCTTGAGGATCTCATGGGGCGTGGTCTCGCCGCACAGATGGGTGTTGTTCACAAGGCCGCCGCAGGTCAGTCCGGTGACGGCTTCGATGCTTCTGAGATACGCCTGCGCCGCCTCCGGCGTGCGCACCTCGGGCCGGTTGGCGTTGAGCACGAAGAGGAGCTTGTAGTCCTCCTGCACGATCTGGGGCTGGAACCGGGCCAGCACCCGCGCGCCCACCGGATCGCCGCCCGCGTCGATCACGCCGCGGATGGACCGGTCCTCCAGAATGGTCAGCAGCTCCGCCGGAATGGCGGGCACGTCCGCGTCGGAGCAGGCCTGAGACGAGGAGATCACCCGCACGCCCGCGGCCTCCAGTTCCTTACGC
>CAKSVQ010000007.1 GCA_934504065.1 uncultured Dysosmobacter sp.
CCGCGCAAGGAGGAACCAGTGAAACGCTTTTCACTGGTGACGGAAATACTGGGAGGCCCGCAGGCCGAGACAGTAAAGGTGTTTTCTGCCACGCACATGTCGCGGCAGAAAACAGATTCCATACCTTTCACGTCTGCGGACGTGAAACTCTGCGAGGCTTTTTCCACAAGCTGAAGGAGGCGGCGACCGCGTCGCCGTCTCCTCTATTCTTTGAAAGGAGGTTCTTCCCATGCCCAGTAATCGGATCGGAAGGATCAACGAAGAGATCCAACGGGAACTGTCGGAACAGTTCCGCCGTTTGAAAGACCCCCGCGTTTCCTCCGGCATGGTCTCCATCACCCGGGTGGACACCACCGGGGACCTGCGCTATGCCCGCGTATATATCAGTGCGCTGGACAAAGGGCAGGAAAACGAAGTTTTGAAGGGCCTCAAATCCGCCGCCGGATTCCTCCGGCATGAGCTGGGGCAGGCGCTTCAGCTGCGTTACACGCCCCAGCTGCAATTTATCCCCGACGATTCCATTGAGTACGGCGCGCACATTCTGGAAATGCTGCGGGACCCTGACCGGGTGAAGCCCGTCAATCCGGATAACACCGCCGTGCTGCCTGACGAGGAGGAATGATGATGCTGCGTGTTGCCGAGGCCGCCGAACTGCTGCGGCGCTTCGATCAGATTTTGATCCTCACCCACGTCCGCCCGGACGGCGACACGGTGGGCTGCGCCGCCGCGCTGTGCGCAGGGCTGCGGGCCATGGGGAAGCAGGCCTTCCTGCTGCCGAATCCCGGCCTGACGGACACCACCACTCCCTATTTCGCCCCCTATGCCGTCCCAGCGGACTTTACGCCGCGCTTTATCGTCTCCACAGACATTGCCACGGTGGAGCTGCTGCCGGAAAACGCCCGGCGCTATGCCGACTCCATTGACCTTGCCATCGACCACCATCCCTCCTTTGAGCACTTCGGCAAGGCCAACATCGTCCGCCCGGAGGCCGCCGCCTGCGCGGAGCTGGTGTATGACCTTCTCTGCGAGCTGGGCCCCATCACGCCGGAGATTGCCCTGCCGCTGTATGTGGGCATCTCCACGGACACGGGCGGCTTTATTTACTCCAACGTCACCGCCGCCACCCACTTTGTGGCGGCCAAGCTGATGGAAACGGGCATCGACTACCGCTCCGTCAACAAAATTTTCTTCCAGACCAAGTCCCGGGTGCGGATGCAGCTGGAGGCCGCCATGCTGGCCGCCGCCCGGTTCTATGACGGCAACCGGGTGGCTGTTCTGGCTGTGCCCCGGGCGCTTTTAGAGCAGTTCCACGCCACGGAGAGCGACGCGGAGGACCTCTCCTCCCTCGGCCCACAGATCCAGGGGGTGGACTGCGCCGTGACCATGCGGGAGCTGGAGCCGGACGTGTGGAAGTTCTCCGTGCGCACCGGGGACCGGGTGAACGCCACGGAGGTCTGCCGGGTCCTTGGCGGTGGCGGCCACGCCCGCGCCGCTGGCGCCACGCTGCGCGGCGTGACGCAGTCGCAGGCTGAGGAAGCCATGCTGGGTGTCATTGCCCAGCTCGTCCCCGATTTTCACCGGGATACCCCGCCGAAAGCCGCGCTCTGACGCCGCTTCCCGCCTGACGAAAGGAGAAGCCTCATGCCCAATGGTATCATCATCATCGACAAACCCGCCGGGTGGACAAGCATGGATGTCTGCGCCAAGGTGCGCGGCATCCTCCACGAAAAGCGGGTGGGGCACGGCGGCACGCTGGACCCCATGGCCACCGGAGTGCTGCCCGTTTTCGTGGGGCAGGCCACCCGGGCCGTGGAATTTGCGGAAAACAGCCGCAAGGAATATGTGGCGGGGCTGCGGCTGGGCCTTGTCACCAACACGCAGGATACCTCCGGCGAAACGCTGGAGACCCGCCCCGTCACCGTGGGACGCTCGGAGGTCGAGGCGGCGCTGGAGCGCTTTACCGGGCCCATCCAGCAGATACCGCCCATGTTCTCCGCCATCAAGATCGGCGGCCAGAAGCTCTATGACCTTGCCCGCAGGGGCAAAGAGATAGAGCGCAAACCCCGCAGCATCACCATCTATGAGCTGGAGCTTTTGCAGCAGGTCAATGAGACGGATTACCTCCTCCGCTGCCTTTGCTCCAAGGGCACCTACATCCGCACCCTCTGCCACGACATTGGGCAGGCGCTGGGCTGCGGCGGCACGCTTTACAGCCTGCGGCGCACCATGGCGGCGGATTACACCGCCGCGCAGACCCACACGCTGGAGGAGGTACAGGCGCAGGGCGAGGCGCTGCTGCTGCCGCCAGAGACCATGTTTTCCCGCCACCCCGCCTATGTGCTGCCCTCTGCCGGAAAGGAAAAGCGGGTACGCAACGGCGGCTCCGTTACCGACGACACGCTCTCAGACGGTGTTTACCGCGTATACGGCAGGAACGGGGACTTTCTCTGCCTCTCCCGCGCCGAAGGCGGCGTGCTGACATCCATTAAGAATTTCTTTGGAGCGTAATACCCATGAAAGAACGAGTTATTGCCCTTGGCTTTTTTGACGGCGTCCATCTGGGCCACGCCGCCCTGCTGCGCCGCACTGCGGAGGAAGCCGCCGCGCGCGGCGCCGTTCCGTCGGTCTTCACCTTTGACCGGGTACCCAAGGAAGTGGTCACCGGGATCCCCTGTCCGCTTGTCAACTCCCCGGAGGACCGTGCGGGCCTGATGCGCCGCCTGTACGGCATTCAGGATGTCATCATGGTCCCCTTTGACCATGAGATGATGACCACCAGCTGGGAGGACTTTGTGACCAGAATTCTGGTGGAGCGCTACCACGCTGTGCATCTGGTGGCGGGACACGACCACCACTTTGGCCACAAAAATCAGGGCTCGCCGGAACTGCTGCAGCAAAAGTGCGCCCAGCTGGGGCTGGGGTGCGACATCATCCCCAAGGTGGAAGTAGGCGGCATCACTGTCAGCTCCACCTATATCCGCCGTCTGGTGGAGCTGGGGCAGATCGAGCGGGCCAACGCCTTTCTGGGCCACCCCCACACCCTGACGCAGGTGGTACGCCACGGCCACCGCATTGGCCGCACCATCGGCATCCCCACGGTGAATCTCACCGTGCCGCCCCACGTGCTGGTGCCCAGCCACGGTGTATACGCCACCCGCGTCCACCTGCAGGACGGCTCCTGTTACAGCGCCGTCACCAATGTGGGCACCCGCCCCACGGTGAACAACGGCACGGATGTGACCGTGGAGGCATGGCTCCTGGACTTTGACGGCGACCTGTACGGCCAGACCGTGCGGCTGGAATTTTACCGCCACATCCGGGACGAGATCCGTTTCGATTCGCTGGATTCCATGAAAGCGGAAATTCAGTCCAACGCGGAGACCACCCGGCAGTATTTCGCCGCTCTTTGATCCAACATTTGTTTATAAAAAAGCCGTTCCCATTTTGGATGGGAACGGCTTTTTTATTGCTTTTTCTGTTGCTCTGTGCCAGCTTATGCAGCCTGCCGCTTGAAGGACATCTTTTGCAACACCACGATCGCGGCCACCACGATCAAGCCCACCGCATCGGTGAGGGTGCCGGGCACCATCATTCCAAGGCCGCCAGCCACCAGCAGCAGGCGGAACAGGGGATTGATCTTGCAGTAAAGGAAGCCGTTGAGGGCCGCAGCCACGCCGAACAGGCCGATCAGAGCGCTGATGACGATCTGCACCACCTGGAAGGGGCTGGTCACATTCACCAGCAGCATGGCCGGGTTCATGGCGAAGATATAAGGCACGATAAAGGCCGCGATGGCCAGCTTGGTGGCGTTGATGGCCGTTTTCATCGGCGGCGCCTTGGCGATGGCGGAGCCTGCGTAGGCTGCCAGCGCCACGGGAGGCGTGATGTCGGCCACAATGCCGAAGTAGAACACGAAGAAGTGGGCGGCCATGGCGGTCACGCCGATGGCGGGGTTCATCAGGATGGGGGCGCAGGTCGCGGCCATGATGCAGTAGTTGGCCGTGGTGGGCACGCCCATGCCCAGCACGATGCAGCACAGCATGGTCAGCACCAGCGCGATCATCATGTGGCCCGCGGAGACGGAGACGATGGCGGTGATGAGCTTGGAGGCAAGTCCGGTCACGGTAATGCAGCCCGCCACGATGCCAGCCATGGCGCAGGCCACCGCCACGGTGATGGTGCCCTTGCCGCCAGCTTCCAGCGCGTCGATGATCTTATAGATGGAAATATTTTCGGATGCGTCGTCCCGATGCACCAGAGATGCCGCAAAGTGGGACACGGCGCTCTCGCCCTGCCGCCCGGCGGCCATGGCATCTGCCGCGTTGTTCACCAGACCCACAAGGATGGTCACAAGGATGGCCACGGCGGCGGAGAACTGCATGGTCTTCATATTGGTGGAGACCATTACCACCAGCACCACCAGCGGGGCCAGCAGATAAATGCGCTTCATCAGGTGGCCGAGCTTGGGCAGCTGGTCTCTGGGAATGCCCTTGAGACCCAGCTTCTTGGCTTCCAGATGGACGGCAATGTAAATTCCGGTGAAATACAGCACGGCGGGCAGGATAGCCGTGACCGCCACAGTGGCATAGGGCACGTCCATATACTCCGCCATCAAAAACGCGGCGGCACCCATGATGGGGGGCATGATCTGGCCGCCGGTGGATGCGGCGGCTTCCACCGCGCCCGCAAACTCTCCGGCATATCCGGTCTTCTTCATCATGGGGATGGTGACAGAGCCGGTGGTCACGGTGTTGCCCACGGAGGAGCCGGACACCATGCCGCACAGTGCTGAGGAAATGACAGCCACCTTGGCAGGGCCGCCAGCGGAAGAGCCCGCGATAGCGTTAGCCAGACTGATGAAGAACTGGGCAATGCCCGTACGCTCCAAAAACGCGCCGAAGATGATGAACACCACGATATACTTGGCGCACACATTCACCGGGGTGTTCATCACGCCCGTGGTCGTGTAAAACAGGTTATAAATGACCAGCCGCCACTGCACCTTGGTGAAGGTATAGACCAGCAGCACGCCCACCACGCACAGAATGGGCAGGCCCACGCTGCGGCGGCACAGCTCGATCAGCGCCAGAATGCCCACGATGCCCACCACGATCAAAAACGTATCCTTGGAGGCCCGCAGGGACAGCTTGATGATCCGCTGGGCGTTGGCGGCATAGTAGAAAAACGCCCCCGCGCCCAGCACCATGATGACCGCGTCGTACCACGGCATGGAGTTGGGCTTGACATGGCTCTTGCTCACCGGGAAGTTCAGATATCCCATGATGAGGATGGAGGCAAGAAAAATGGACAGCCGGATCTCCGGCAGGGCCGTGCTGAACAGCGTGACATAAATGCTGTACAGCGAGAAAATGGCCATCAGCGCCTTGACGATCAGCTTGGGCGTTCCCTCCCAGATGCGAACATTGGATTCCCGGTCGTACTTTTTCATCACCGCTTCCACATCGGCGGCGGTGCCCACCCCGGTGTCGTTTACCGGAAGGTCGGGAGTTTTCTCGTGCTTTTTCAAAAAGCTCATACGTTTTCTCCTCGCTTTCACACAGATTCATACTACGAAACGCATGACTTTGCGCCTTTCGCAGCGCAAACTCATCTGCCTCGTAAAACCGCAAGGGACTGCGGCGGGTTTTGCCCGCCGCAGCCTCCCGGATGGGTCATTTTTCAGAATTTTAACGGCTCCTGAACAGTGTTACCAAAAGCCGCAAATTACTTCGTGGGAACAGTGAAGCCCTTCTCAGCGAAATACTTGGCCGCGCCGGGATGATACGGCACGGAGGTCACGGAGGTGGCGAAGTCCAGATTCAGCTCCGCGCCCTTGGCGTGCACGGCGGCGATGGCGTCGATATTGTCAAACACGCCAGCGCAGAAGTTGTAAATATCGTCGTCGGAGACATCGTCCCGGGCCACGACCACGGCGCTGACGGCCACGGTGGTGGTGTCAGAATCCAGACCGTACACATCGGCGGGGATGACATACTTACTGTAATAGGGGGACTCGGCCATCAGGGCGTCGATATGCTCGTCGTCCAGACTGACAAGGTAGGTGGGCTTGGAGGAGGACAGCTCCACGATCGCGGTGGTGGGAGCGCCCGCAACCACGAAGGCGGCGTCGATCTTACCGTCCTTCAGCGCCTCAGCGCTGTCGCCGAAGCCCTGATAGGTGGGGTTGATGTCCTCTTCGGTCAGGCCGTAAGCGCCCAGCACATCGATAGCGTTGTACCACACGCCGGAGCCGGAGTCACCGATGGAGACGTTCTTGCCCTTCAGGTCAGCCACGGTCTTGATGCTGGGATCCACGGTGACGATCTGCACCTGCTCGGTATACAGGGCGGCCACGGTGGAGAAGCAGTCCACCTTGCCCGTCTCGGCAAAGAGGTTGGTGCCGTCATAGGCATAGCTCATCACGTCGGACTGGACGAAGCCCAGCTGGGCGCCTTCCATGTCCATCAGCTCAATGTTGCCCTGAGAGCCCTTGCCCTCCACGGCGGTGACCTTGGTCCCGGTGGAGCTGGAGACCTGACCTGCCAGCACGGAGCCGAAAGCGAAATATGTACCGGAGGAACCGCCGGTGGTGAAGGTCAGCTCCGCGCCAGTAGAAGCGGGGGCCTGCGTATCGCCGGAGCCCTGAGAATCCGCGGGCTGATCCGCGGCACCCTGACTGCCGCCGCAGCCGGAGAGCACCCCGGCCATCATCATGGCAGCCATCAGCAGAGACATCAACTTTTTCATTGCAAAATCCTCTTTTCATCTTGGTATGGTGTTCAGTAATACCTTGCACATCATATCGCATTCCAATGCATTTTTCAAGTCTTTTTTCGCATCATTTTTCTTTTTTTGCAAGTTAGCAGGATTCTCCTTGCATTTTGCCGGATATTTTCCACTTTTTTGCATCCCGCCCACCCACGGCAGTACAATTAAAACAAAAGGGACGGAGATTTTCCTCCGTCCCTTTGTGCAAAACAGTTCTCTTTCCCAGACGGGCATCACTTGATGGTCAGCAGCAGCTGGCCGCCCTTGACGGTGTCGCCCTCCCTGACCTCCACGGTGGCCACCGTGCCGTCCATCCGGGCGGTGATGGCGGTCTCCATCTTCATGGCCTCGATGGTGACCAGCGTCTGGTTTTTCTCCACACGGTCGCCCACCTTCACGGCGATCTTGCTCACCGCGCCGGGGATGGACGCGCCCACCTGACTCTTGTCCTCCGGGTCGGCCATGGGGACCTTGACGATGCTCTTCTGCGCCGCCTCGTCCGGCACCTGCACATCCCGGCGGATGCCGTTGAGCTCGAAGCTGACGGTGCGCATGCCGTCCTTGTCCACCTCGCCAAGGCCCAGATACTTGATGACCAGCGTTTTACCGTCGGCAATGTTGACCTTGTTCGTCTCGCCCACGGCCAGCCCGTGGAAGAACACGTGGCTGCCCAGCCGCATGATATAGCCGTACTCCCGGCGCTGCTTCACATAGTCCTCGATCACCTTGGGATAGAGGCAGTAGCTCAGCACCGCCCGCCACGAGGGATCGGGATCAAATGCCTGCATCTCCTTTTTCTTCGCCTCGAAATCCACTGCGGGCAGCAGCTCGCCGGGGCGGCAGGTGATGGCCTCCTTCCCCTTGAGCACCACCCGCTGCAAGTCCCTTGGGAAACCGCCTGCAGGCTGGCCCATCATGCCGGAGAAATAGCTGACGGCGCTGTCCGGGAAGGCAAGGCCCTCGCCCTTTTCCACAATGGTCTGGGGCGTCAGGCCGTTCTGGGTCATGAAGATGGCAAGGTCGCCCACCATCTTGCTGGAGGGGGTCACCTTCACAATGTCGCCCAGCATCTGGTTGACCACCCGGTAATTCTCCTTCACCTCGGTAAAGCGGCTGCCAAGGCCCAGCGACTCCACCTGAGGCTTGAGGTTGGTATACTGGCCGCCGGGGATCTCATAGCGGTAAATATCCGTGCTGTTGCACCGGATGCCGCCCTCGAAGGAATCGTAGCGCTTGCGCACATCCTCCCAGTAATCCGTAAGCAGCTGCAAGCGGTCCAGATCCAGCCCGGTGTCCCGTTCGGTGCCCTGCAGGGCCGCCACCACGGCGTTCATGGAGGGCTGGCTGGTCATGCCCGCCATGGAGCTGATGGCAAGGTCCACCACGTCCACTCCAGCCTCCGCCGCCAGCAGGCAGGCGGCCACCTGATTGCCGGAGGTATCATGAGTATGGAGTTGGATGGGGATGCCGATCTCCTGCTTGAGGGTGGAGACCAGCTTTTTTGCGGCGTAGGGTTTGAGGATGCCGGACATATCCTTGATGGCCAGCATGTGGGCGCCCCGGTGCTCCAGCTCTTTGGCCAGCTTCACATAGTACTCCAGCGGATACTTGTCCCGGCTGGGGTCCAGAATATCCCCGGTATAGCAGATGGTGGCCTGACAGATCTTGTCCTGCTTGAGCACCTCGTCCATGGCCACCTCCATGCCGGGCAGCCAGTTCAGCGAATCGAACACGCGGAACACGTCCACGCCGGAGCGGGCAGCTTCCTTGATAAACTCCCGGATCACATTGTCGGGATAGTTGGTATAGCCCACGGCGTTGGCGCCCCGCAGCAGCATTTGCAGCAGCAGATTGGGCGCTTTCTGGCGGATGAGGTCCAGCCGCTCCCACGGGGACTCATGGAGGAAGCGGTAGGCCACGTCGAAGGTCGCGCCGCCCCAGCATTCCAGAGAGAAGGCGTCGGCCAGAATCTCGCTGGTGCCCTCCATGCCCTTGACAATGTCCCGGGTGCGGACGCGGGTGGCCAGCAGGGACTGGTGGGCATCGCGGCAGGTGGTGTCGCACACCAGCAGCTTTTTCTGGGCCAGCACCCAGTCCGCCACTGCCTTGGGGCCCTTGGCGTCCAGCAGCTGCTTGAGCCCGTCGGGCCGATGGCCCGTCACAGGCGGGAAACGGCACTCATCATAAAGCTTGTGCTCCCCCTGCTCCTTGACCACGATGTTGCCAATGTATTTGAGCATCTTGGTGGCCCGGTCCTGACTCTGGTCCAGTTCGAAGAGCTCCGGTGTCTCGTCGATGAACTTCGTATGGCACTTGCCCGCAATGAATGTGGGGTTTTTCAGGATGTTGGTGATGAAAGCGATGTTGGTCTTCACACCGCGCACGTGCACCTCGTTGATGGCCCGGGCCGCCTTGCGGCACACGCCGGGGAAGGTGTTGTCCCACGTGGTGATCTTCACCAGCAGCGAGTCATAATACGGGGAGATCACCGCCCCGGTATAGGCGTTGCCGCCGTCCAGACGGATGCCGAAGCCGCCCGCAGAGCGGTACGAGGTGATCTTTCCGGTGTCCGGCGCGAAGTTGTTGGCCGGGTCCTCGGTGGTCACGCGGCACTGGATGGCATAGCCGTTCTGGTGCACGTCCGCCTGAGAGGCAATGCCAATCTCCGGGTCGCTGAGGGGCTTGCCCTCGGCGATGAGGATCTGCGAGCGTACCAGATCGATGCCCGTCACCATCTCCGTGACCGTGTGCTCCACCTGAATGCGGGGGTTCATCTCGATAAAGTAGTGGTGGCCATCCCGGTCCACCAGAAATTCCAGTGTTCCGGCGTTGACATAGCCCACGTGCCGGGCGATCTTTACCGCGTCGTCATACAGCGCCTGCCGCACCTCCGGCGCAACGGAGAAAGCCGGGGTAAACTCCACCACCTTCTGATAGCGGCGCTGCAGCGAGCAGTCCCGCTCGTACAGATGCACCACATTGCCGTATTCGTCGCCCAGCACCTGCACTTCGATGTGCTTGGGCTCCACCAGAAACTTTTCCATGAAGATGTCGTCATTGCCGAAGGCTTTTCTGGCCTCGGCCTTGACCAGATCATAGTTCAATCCCACCTCTTCCACGGTGTCGCAGCGGCGCATTCCGCGCCCGCCGCCGCCTGCGGCGGCCTTCAGGATCACGGGGAAGCCAAACTCCACAGCCAGCTTCTGGGCCTCTTCCCGGCTCTTCAGCGGCTCCGCCGTGCCGGGGGTGGTGGGCACACCGCACTCCAGCGCCATCTGCTTGGCCGAGAGCTTGTCGCCCATCATATCCAGAATCTTGGAGCTGGGGCCGATGAACTGGATGCCCGCCGCTTCGCAGGCCCGGGCAAAGTCGCCGTTTTCACTCAAAAAGCCGTAGCCGGGGTGAATGGCGTCCGCCCCGTGCTTTTTGGCAAGACGAATGATCCGGTCGATGTTCAGATAGGCTCCCAGTGGGCTTTCGTTCTTGCCAATGAGATAGGATTCATCCGCCGCCGTGCGGAACAGGCTGTACGTATCCTCATTGGAATAGATGGCCACGGTCTGCAATCCCAGATCATGGCAGGCCCGGAAGATCCGCATGGCGATCTCGCCCCGGTTTGCAACCAGAACCTTTTTGAACGCTCTTTCCATATTGTCTCCTCCTGTCAAACGCCCTCAGCGTCTCGGTTTTTTCCCAGTATACGCTACCAAATCCGCAGCCTGCAACGGTTTTCTTTCCTGTTTTATCATTTTCAGAAAAACAAACAGTTTATTACGTAACATTACTTGTGTTTCTTGTTTATTTCAACAGTACCATTGTCTCTCTACCGCGGACACTTTCGTAAAAAAGCCCCCAGGACCACTGTCCGGGGGGCTTGCCGCTGTTTTTTACTTTTTTGCCTTGGAGTCCACCACATCCTTGAGCAGGGCGGTGAAAGCATCCATGGACATGGCGCCCAGATCGCCGTCGGCCCGGTGGCGGGGAGAAACGGTACCGTTTTCCATATCCCGGTCGCCTACCACCAGCATGTAGGGGATCTTGTCCAGCTGGGCTTCCCGGATCTTCTTGCCGATCTTCTCGTTGCGGTAGTCCACCTCTACGCGGTAGCCCAGCGCCTCCAGCTTTTTGGCCTGCTCGGCGCAGTAATCGCTGGCGCGGTCAGTGACGGGCAGGAAGCGCACCTGCTCCGGGGCCATCCACGTGGGCAGCGCGCCGGCATACTCCTCGATGAGGTAGGCCAGCGTCCGCTCGTAGCAGCCAAGGCTGGTGCGGTGAATGATATAGGGCAGCTTCTTCTCGCCGTTTTCATCGATATAGTACATGCCAAACCGCTCGGCCAGCAGCATATCGATCTGAATGGTAACCAGCGTATCTTCCTTGCCGTAAACGTTCTTATATTGAATGTCCAGCTTCGGGCCGTAGAACGCGGCCTCGTCAATGCCCACGGTATACTTCACGTCCAGATCGTCCAAAATCTGGGCCATGACGCGCTGGGCCTCTTCCCACTGCTCGGCCGTGCCCTCATACTTGTTGTTGGGGTTGGAGGGGTCCCACTGAGAGAAGCGGAAGGTGCACTTATCCAGCAGGCCCACGGTGCCAAGGCAGTACTTGGCGAGGTCCAGGCACTGCTTGAACTCCTCTTCCAGCTGGTCGGGGCGCAGCACCAGATGGCCCTCGGAAATGGTGAACTGGCGGACGCGGATCAGGCCGTGCATCTCGCCGGAATCCTCGTTGCGGAACAGCGTGGAGGTCTCACCCAAGCGCATGGGCAGGTCGCGGTAAGAGCGCTGACGGTTGAGATACACCTGATACTGGAACGGGCAGGTCATGGGACGCAGGGCGAAGCACTCCTTGGTCTCATCGTGGGGGTCGCCCAGAATGAACATGCCGTCCAGATAGTGGTCCCAGTGGCCGGAAATGCGGTAAAGGTCCCGCTTGGCCATAAGCGGGGTCTTGGTCAGAAGATAGCCCCGCTTCTGCTCGGTGTCTTCCACCCAGCGCTGCAAAAGCTGAATGACCCGCGCACCCTTGGGCAGCAGGATAGGCAGGCCCTGACCGATGCAGTCCACCGTGGTGAAATACTCCAGCTCCCGGCCCAGCTTGTTGTGGTCGCGCTTGAGGGCCTCGGCCTGCTTGGCAAGATACTCGTCCAGCTCTTCCTTCTTGGGGAAGGCGATGCCATAAATGCGCTGGAGCTGCTTGCGGGAGGAATCACCCCGCCAATAGGCGGCGTTGCAGGCGGTGAGCTTGATGCCGTTGCCCTTGATGCGTCCAGTGGAATCCAGATGGGGGCCCGCGCACAGGTCAGTGAAGTCGCCCTGCTTATAGAAGGAGATCACAGCGTCCTCCGGCAGATCGTTGATAAGCTCCACTTTATAGGGTTCGCCCTTTTCCTCCATGAACTTCACAGCCTCTTCCCGGGGCAGCTCAAAACGCTCCAGCTTCAGCTTTTCCTTGCAGATCTTGCGCATCTCGGCCTCGATCTTTTCAAGGTCCTCCGTGGTGAAGGTCTCCTCGCTGTCCAGATCGTAATAGAAGCCGTTTTCAATGCTGGGGCCGATGGCCAGCTTCGTCTCCGGCCACAGCCGCTTCACGGCCTGCGCTAGCACATGGGAGCAGGTATGCCAATAGGTGCGGCGGTACTGCTCGTTTTCAAAGGTATACTGGTTCTCTTCGCTCATGATAAGCTCCTCCTTTAATGAGGGGTGAACGTAAAAAATCTCACCCCTGACCAGATCAGGGGTGAGATACGAAAAACGTATTCCACGGTTCCACCCTGCTTACGGCCCCATGGGCCGTCGCTTGTGTCCTCTGTAACGGGAGGGCCCGTCCCAGCCTACATATCGGTGGGCGGCTCCAAGGCGGTGGCTGGTCCCGGTTCCGACCGGGGCCGTTTGCAGCCAACGGCGGCCCCTCTCTGCTGCGTTCTCCGGACAGCGTCCTTTTCGATGCCTTTTTGTGATTAGAACACATGATAGCACTCTGTTTTGTCCCTGTCAAGAGGACAATCCCGTCATTTTCCTCAAAAAGATGCAATGATGTCCTTGTTTTTCACGAAATACTCCACACCGGAATACAGCGTGGTCAGCGTGATGACCCAGACGCAGGCGGTGTTCAGCAGCGCGGGGATGGGCAGGAACATCAGCACCACGCACACCATGGTGCTGGCGGTCTTCACCTTGCCGGACCATCCGGCGGCAATGACCCGCCCCTTGTCGCTTGCGATCATTCTCAGACCGCTGACGGCGAACTCCCGGCAGATCACGATCAGCAGCGCCCACGCGGGCATCTGGCCGATCTCCACGAACCACAGCATGGCCGCCGTGACCAGCATTTTATCCGCCAGAGGGTCGGCGAATTTGCCGAAATCCGTGACCATATTGTACTTCCGGGCGATCTTGCCATCCAGCAGGTCAGTGATACTGGCCAGAACGAAAATGACCAGCGCCGCCCAGTTCGCCCCGGGAAAGCCCCAATACAAAACGCCCATGAAAACAGGGATGAGCACAATGCGCAGAAGGGTCAGTTTATTTGGTAAATTCATGGTTTGTTCCTCTTTTCATTTTTCGGAAACCAGCCTTTGCGCACCCGCTCCTCCTGCTCGAACAGTTCCCGGATGCTCCACAGGCACGCACACGCCAGCACGCCCAAAATCGCGCTGCCAACGGTGTTTTTCACAAAGAGCGACACCGCCGCAAGGCAAAGCCCCGCCGCGAGAAACGCGGGCCAGACCCCTTTTCCGAAATAATACTCCGCCTTGATGACAATGGGGTGAAACGCCCCGATCAGCAAAAAGGCCGCACCGCCCAGCAAAATGCCGACCCCGTTCATGCTTCCACGGCCTCGCCCGTCAGCTCGCCGTCCATAGTCCCGGTCATGCGGACGGTGACAAACGTGCCGGGGACGATCTCCCCGTCGGCGGTGAAATAAATACGCCCGTCAATATCCGGTGACTCGGCATAGCTGCGGCCATAGAACATCTGCGCCTGCGCGTCAAAGCCTTCGCACAAAACCTCCCGTTCCATGCCCAGCAGGGATTCATTATAGGCGTCGATGATGTCGGACTGCACGTCCACCACCAGCTCCGCCCGCCGCCGGGCCTCTTCGGCGTCCACATGCTCCATCCGCGCCGCGGGCGTGCCCTCCTCTGGGGAGAAGGGGAACACCCCCGCCCGCTCGATGTGGGTCATCCGCAGGAAGGCGCACAACTCCTCCAGCGCGGCGTCATCCTCATAGGGAAGGCCCGTGATGATGCTGGTGCGCAGCACCAGTCCGGGGATCCGGTCGCGGAGCTTTTCAAGCATCTCCGTCAGGGACGCCTTGGTGTCTCTGCGGTTCATGGCCTTTAAGATCTGGTCGTTGCAGTGCTGGATGGGAATATCCAGATACTTCACGATTTTCGGCTCCCCGGCAATGGTGTCGATCAGCTCATCGGTGATCTCGTCGGGATAGAGATAGTGCAGGCGGATCCAGTGGAAGTCCAGCTTGCAAAGCTCCTTCAAAAGCGCCGCCAGCTGGTGCTCGCCGTTCAGATCGGTGCCGTAGCGGGTGATGTCCTGCGCGATCACCAGCAGCTCCTTCACTCCGGCGGAGGCCAGCTCCGCTGCCTCGTCCAGCAGTTCGTTCATGGGGCGGCTGCGGTACTTGCCCCGCAGAGAGGGGATCACGCAATAGGCGCAGTGATTGTCGCACCCCTCGGCAATGCGCAGATAGGCGTACCACGGCGGCGTGGACAAAATGCGCTCGCCGCTCTGGTTTGCGGTGTGGATGTTGCCAATGTGGCAGGGCCGCAGGCCCTTGTCCATCACCTCGGCCACGGCGCCTGCGATCTGGTCATAGCTTCCAGTGCCCAGCACGCCGTCCACCTCCGGCAGCTCCTTTAAAACGTCCTCTTTATAGCGCTGCGCCATGCATCCGGTGACCAGAATTTTCTTGATCTTCCCCGCCTTTTTCAGCTCCGCCATTTCCAGAATGTTGTCGATGGCCTCCTCACAGGCGGAGGACAAAAATCCACAGGTGTTCACCACCACCACGTCCGCGCCCTCCGGCGCGGTCTGGATCTGGTGGCCCGCACTCTGGCAGGCGGCCATCATCTGCTCGCAGTTCACCTGATTCTTCGCGCAGCCCAGCGAAATAAACGATATGTTATAAGCCATAGAATTCTTTCCGACACTCCTTACAGAGCAACCGCTCCTTTATAAGTTGGCCAATCCGGCTCATAGTCCGTATTTGCCTGATTTCCCCACAGTGTCCACCCATCTCGTTTTCCTCTGGCAAAAAGCTCCAAATACGGTCCCGGGCTGCACTGTTCAATCAGGGTAATGATTTCATCCGGTTTTCTGGAATGCTCCCGTTTCTGGCTCCGGATCAGATTTACTTGTGTCCTCCCGGGTGCTAATGTGCGCATATTACTTCCCCGAACGCCAAACAACAACAATTCTGTAACATTACGAAAGTAAAAACCGACTCCTCTGCCGTCCGGGCCTCCGTCCTTCCGTACTTTTTCCCAAACGATATTTGTTTTATATTGAAAGCCCCATGCTTTCATAACTTCCAGCCCCTCAGGCAAGAGTGCATTGGGAACCCACAAATATAAGTGTGCTCCATCGTCTGCCGCCTTACTTACTGGTAAGGTCTTGATCTCATCCAGCGGCATCGTTGGATATCGGTTTAACCGTTTATGTTCCGGTGCCATTTTCCCTGTTCGATTCTGAAATTGCCACGGCGGATCTGCCAAAATGGTTTTAAACCTTCTCCCCGCGCAAAACTGGATTAATTCATGCTCCTCATGATAATGCTGATTCAAATCTGCCATTACATCATCCCTCCCAATCTGAAATCGTCTTGGGAGTAATTCCAATGGCCAGTATGGGACATCCGCCATGCCTTCTCGCATGGATCCTTGGAAGCAATTTCCCCATCCATGTGGTACTCGCCCCATATTTCTTCTTGATTTCGCTGCCCAGCTTTTCAAAAACGGCATTCAACTGTTCGCTGCGCGTAATAATGATGCCGCAGGTGATTACACCGCACTCATAAAATGTGCGGAATGCATACAAATCCCGGTCGAATGTCTGGTCTTTGCTGTTCCACTCCAGATCCAACGCGACTTCGCCCTTCACATAATCGATTTTATGTCCGCTGATAAACTCTTTTAAAGTAAACTCTCTGCTTGCTTCTTTCGTCTTTTTTCCCTCGAGCAGCCGGACAATCAGGTCGCCGGAAATCTCGAGTTCTTTCCAATTTAACGGTCGCAGTAAGGCACTCAGCTTTTTCGGGACTTGGGATTCATTTCCACCCTTTTTCAGAATATCATCCGTTTCCACGGAAAAATCGCTTAATGCTCGCACTATTTCAGAAAATTCCTCCACATGTGTTTGCGTCAGAATCTCTAATGCACCATTAAAATTATAAAACTCGTATTTTTCTGCAATCACATCAGGGATCAATGCTCTCCACATCTCTTCCGTACTCATCCAAATCTCCTCCCTCCTGTATCTCGCTGCCCAGACGGCTCCATGCGCTGCGGATCTCGCTCCACGGATAGCCCCGGCGCAGCAGCGCGTTGGTCACGCGGCGCTTTTCCGCCTCGTCCGGCTGCCGCCCCCGCAGCCTGGTGCGCAGGAAGCGGTCGATCGGGCCGCCCATTTCCGGCATGGCGTCCAGCGCGTCGTCCCAAAGCTCCCGGGGCACGCCCCTTTCATAGAGCTTTTCCCGGATGCGGGCAGGACCGTACAGCGCTTCGGCATAGTGGCGCACCAGCAGCGCGGCATACTCTGCGTCGTTCAGCGCGCCGATGGCCTCCAGCCACTCTCCGGCGTAGCGGGCATCGGCCTCGCTGGCTCCTTTTTCCCGCAGCTTCTTTTCCAGCGCGGCGCGGCTCATGGCCCGTCTGCCGATCAGATCGGCGGCGGCCGTTTTCACGTGGGAGAGCCCCGCCGCGCTCTTCAGCCGCTCCAGCATGGCGTCATCCAGCTGGTCCCCGGCGCGCAGGCCGAAATCCAGCAACTCCTGCTCCGTGATCTTCAGGCAGGCCCCGTCTTCCAGAAAGACCAGCACCCGTCCCCGCTTATGTCTGGATGCCTCGATGCGCTCAATCCTCATCCTTGAAGTCGTCGGCGCTCACATCCACCGCCCGCCCGGCGGCCTTGGCGGCAATACGGGCCTGTCCGGTCATCAGCTTGTCGAAATTGGCCCGGATGTCGGCTTCCAGCTTGGCGGCCACCTCGGGATTTTCCTGCAAGTACCGCTTGGCGGCGTCCCGGCCCTGCCCGATGCGGGTCTCGCCCATGGAGAACCACGATCCGGCCTTCTGCACCAGATCCAGCTTCACGCCCAGATCCAGCAGCTCGCCCTCATGGGCGATACCCTCGCCGTACATAATATCGAACTCGGCCTCACGGAACGGGGGCGCGACCTTGTTCTTCACCACCTTGGCGCGGGTGCGGTTGCCCACCACCTCGCTGCCGTTTTTCAGCGCCTCGATGCGGCGCACGTCAATGCGGACGGAGGCATAGAACTTCAGCGCCCGGCCGCCGGTGGTGACCTCGGGGTTGCCGTACATCACGCCCACCTTTTCCCGCAGCTGGTTGATGAAAATGACGATGGTGTTGGTCTTGCCGATGGCGCCGGTGAGCTTGCGCAGCGCCTGGCTCATCAGCCGGGCGTGAAGGCCCACATAGCTGTCACCCATCTCACCCTCGATCTCCGCCCGGGGCACCAGTGCCGCCACGGAGTCCACCACGATCACGTCGATGGCGCCGGAACGCACCAGCGCCTCGGTGATCTCCAGCGCCTGCTCACCGGTATCCGGCTGAGAGATCAGCATATCCTCCACCTTCACGCCCAGCGCCCGGGCATAGGTGGGGTCCAGCGCGTGCTCGGCGTCCACGAAGGCCACCTCGCCGCCCTTTTTCTGAGCTTCCGCCACCACATGGAGGGCCAGCGTGGTCTTGCCGGAGGATTCCGGCCCGTAGATCTCCACAATGCGGCCCCGGGGCAGTCCGCCGATGCCCAGCGCCACATCCAGCGCCAGAGAGCCCGTGGGGATGTAGTCCACGTTCAGATCGGTCTGGTCGCCCAGCCGCATGATCGAGCCCTTGCCGTACATTTTCTCGATCTGGGCCATGGCCGTGTCAATGGCCCGCTTTTTATCATCTGCCGGGGCCGCCGTGGGCAGGGGCGCTTTTTCCTTCGCCATATGTTCTCGTCCTCCTAAACGTAAAATTCTTTATATCTCGGTGCACAGCGTGCCGAATACCACCCGGGGGATGCCGTTGTGGTCCTTGACGATCTGAATATCGCCGAAGCCCTGCGCCCGCATGACGCGCAGCACGGTGTCCGCCTGACCGATGCCGACCTCAAAATACAGCCGTCCGCCGGGCACCAGCGCTTCTTTCCACATGCCGGAAATGGTCTGGTAAAAGTCCATTCCGTCCTCGCCGCCGTCCAGCGCCAGATGCGGCTCGTAGTCCCGGACGGACACATCCAACTGCGCAATGTCCCCATGGGGGATATAGGGCGGGTTGGAGACGATACACTGGAACTCGCCCAGCGTCCGCTCCGGCTTTTCCCGGGCGTCCACCCGCATGGGCACCCCCCGGCCCGTCAGGCCGTTGCGCCGGATATTCTGGCGGCACACCCGCAGCGCCGCGTCGGAATATTCGCCCAACACCACCCGGGCCTGGGGCGCCTGCGACGCCACCGCCAGCCCGATGCAGCCGCTTCCGGCACACAGGTCCAGCACCCGGCACTCGCCCAGCGTCTTCACATACTCGATTGCCTGCTCCGCCAGCACTTCGGTATCCGGCCGGGGGATGAGCACATCCGGCGAAATGTCCAGCGGCAGGCCGTAAAACTCCCACTCGCCGATCAGATACGCCACCGGTTCGCCCCGCAGATGCCGCGCCACCAGCTCCCGCACCTGCTGCTCCAACTCCGGAGAGGCATACAGCCCCCCGTCTCTTGCCAGCTCCTCCCGGCTTTTCCCGGTGCCGAAGCACACCAGCTCCCGGGCCTCCAGCGTGGAGGCCTCAATGCCCGCCTGCCGCAGCTCCCGGCGGATATCCAAATACAGATTGTTATATGTCGTTGCCATAGTACACCCCGGTGTCATTTTTTGGGGAAATACAGCGCTTAAAGGCGCTGGGAATCACCACGTGTCCTTGCCCTTTTCGCTGGGCAGCACCAGCTCCAAAGAGCGGATGGCGCATTCGATCATGCTGTCGTCCGGCTCGTTAGTGGTGAAGTTCTGCATCCACAGTCCCGGGGCAGTCAGCACCCGGGCAATGGCGCTGTCCTGCGCGTGGCGGCCCACCCAGCGGTTGAATTCATAGGTCACGCCCACCACCAGCGGCAGCAGCACCAGATGCACCGCCGTGCGCAGCCACACGTTGGTCACAGGCCAGATGCCAAACACCAGACTGGAAAACAGGATGGACACGAAAATGACCACAAAGAGAAAGCTGGTGCCGCAGCGGGGATGGTGCCGGGGCTGGATGCGGACGTTTTCCACCGTCAGCGGCAGTCCGGCCTCATAGCAGAAAATGGTCTTGTGCTCGGCGCCGTGGTACTGGAACACCCGGTAAATATCCTTTTGCTTGGAGCAGGCGATAAGGTAGACCATGAAGATCACGATCTTCAGCGCACCCTCCACCAGATTCCGCCCCCACAGGGGAAAGCCGGGGAAAAAGTGCAGCAGCCCTCCGGTGAGGAAGGTGGGCAGCACCATGAACAAAAACACGCTCATACCCACGCCCAGGATCACCGCCAGCGTCACCAGCGCGCTCTCCAGTTTTTTGCTGGAAAGATGCTTTTCCAGCCACAGCTCAAAGCGGGAGGGCTGGCTGGCTTCTTCCTCCGGGTAAAAGTCGGCGGAATACATCAGCGCTTTCACGCCGTTGACCATAGCCGCAAGAAAATTAACGGTGCCCCGCACCAGCGGCAGCCCAAGGACCGGATAGCGGTCCTTGATAAATTTCAGTTCCTCGACCTTTTCCACAAGCTGGCCGTCCTTATCCCGGACGACGATGGCCTGCTTTTCCGGGCCGCGCATCATAATGCCCTCGATCAATGCCTGTCCGCCGATGCTGGTGCGGAAGGGCTGCTTTTCTTCTGCCATGTGGTTCCCTTTCTATGTTCTGATAGTATAACACGTTCGGTTTTTAAAATCAAACGTTTGTTCTAATTTTATTCATGCTCCGGCAGTCGGATGGTGACCACCGCACCGCCGCCCTCGGCGTTGCCGATGTCGAATGTGCCCCCGTGGAGCTTGACGATCTCGTCGCACACGGCAAGGCCACTGCCGCTGCCCCGGGCCTTGGAGGAGCCTTTGTAAAACTTCTGCTTCACATAGGGCAGCTCTTCCTCCGGCACGCCGGGACCGTAGTCCCGGATGCGGATGACCTGCCAGCCCCCCTCCGGGGCGATGGACGCGTCGATCCGCCTGCCCGCGCCGCCGTGCTTGGCGGCATTGTCCAGCACGTTGCAGAAAACCTGTTTGAGCCGCTCCGGATCGCCGGAGATGGTGGGCATCACCTCGTCCTGTGGGACATAGTGCAGCTCAATGCCCTCCTGCCGGAACAGCTCCCGGTACGTGAAGATCGCGTCCTCAAACTCCGCCTGCAGGTCCACCTGCTCAATGCGCAGGGTGAAGCGGCCATCCTCCATCTTGGAAAATTCCAGCAGCTCCTCCACCATGGTGGAAAGGCGGCGGGACTCATTGAGAATGATGCGGATGCCCCTGCGCATCTGCACCGGGTCCCCGGTGGGGTCCTCCAAGATCGTTTCTCCCCAGCCGTTGATGGCGGTAAGGGGCGTGCGCAGCTCATGGGAAACGGAGGAGATAAACTCGGTCTTCATCTTCTCATTCTGGCCGATCTGCAGCGACATATCGTTGATATTGTCCACCAGCTCGCCCAGCTCATCGCTGTACTTCTTCTCGATCTGAAAGCCGTAGCTGCCCGCCGCGATACGCTTGGCCGCGTCTGACACCACCGCCACCGGCTCGACCACGTTGTTGATGAACAGCAGATTGCTCATCACAATAAGCCCCATGCACAAAAGCGCCACAAGGCAAATGGCAAGGCTGGTCAGCATCACCTGACGGCTGGCCCATTTCAGCGAGGTCACCAGCCGCATCACCCCCACCACGTTGCCGTGGAAGATGAGGGGATGGGAGACGGCCATGATATTCTCGCCCGTCTCCGGGTCGCGGCCCCGGTAGGCGGACATGGACGCGGTCTCAATGGCCTGCGTGATGTCCCCCGTGCCGGGGGAGGTTCCTGCCGTCAGCCCGGAGGTGGAGACCTGTATCCGCCCGCCGCTGCCGATGAATTGCAGCTCAATGCGGTCCTTGTCCTCAAAGCTGTCCGCCGTCTGCACGGCCTTGGGATAAAAGCCCACATAACCGCTGTCCATAAAATACTCGTTGAACGAGTTGGCAATGGCCTGCGCCCGGGTCTCCAGTCCCTTTTGCATCGTGCCGTAATAATAGCTGAATGCGCCTGCGGAGAACAGCACCACGATCAGCAGCACCAATGCAAACACTGGCATCACCGTGTTGAAGATCCACTTCTGCCGCAGGCCCCGCAGCTGAAGCGCCCGGAATTTAAAGTTTTTTTCTTCCGCCACGGACACTTCCTCCCGTTCCCGCAGAGTGCGTTACAGTCCCCATTTATAGCCATAGCCCCAAATCGTGGTGATATAGGTGGGGTTTTGCACGTTGTCCTCAATCTTCAGCCGAAGACGGCGGACATTCACGTCCACGATCTTCAGTTCCCCGAAATAATCCCGGCCCCACACCCGGTCCAGAATCTCCTCCCGGGAAAGGGCTTTGCCGGGGTTTTCCATAAACACCCGCATAATGGTGTATTCTACCTGCGTCAGCTTGATGCGCTGGCCGTTTTTTTCCAGCGTGCGGTTGCGGGTGTTCAGCAAAAACGGCGACTGCCATATCTCCCCGGAGGGGGCGGGCTCCTCGCCGCCTGTGCGGCGGAACAGCGCGTCCACCCGGGCGGTCAGCTCCGCCGGGGAGAAGGGCTTGGTCACATAATCGTCCGCCCCGGTCATCAGTCCTGTCACCTTGTCCATCTCCTGTGAACGGGCGGTGAGCATGATGATGCCGATGCGGGTGTTGGTGGCCCGGATGCGGCGGCAGACCTCAAATCCGTCAATGCCGGGCAGCATAATGTCCAGCAGGGCCACCCGGGTATCCGGGTTCTCTTTCAGCCGCTCCAGCGCGTCCTCGCCTGTTTCGGCCTCGATCACGTCATAGCCCGCCCGCCGCAGATTGATGACGATAAAGCTGCGGATGCTGGACTCATCCTCCAAAACCAATACCTTTTTCATGGCTTGATCCTTTCTGACGTTAAGTTTCTCCGGCGATCCAATCCGCCTGGATCAGGCTGAAGGCGGAGCGCACCTCGTCCGCCGTCACGCCGGACTGCCACTCCCCGTTTCCGGGCAGCAGCTCCGCAACATACAGCGTTTTGGGCTGGCGGCTGAGCAAAAACCGTTCGCCCCGGACGGCCCGGACCTCCCGATCCGGCCCGGTGAGGGCGCTGATGCGCAAAAACGGGGTGTTCTTCCCGCTGCCGCGGATGGAAAAGGTCACCCCCGCCTCGCTCTGCGTGGCGGAGCGGGAGATATAAATACCGTCTGTCCACGCCTCCGGCAGTTGGAGATACCAGCCGTCCTCCACGCAGTGGAACGTCCGCACGGCCACCTCGCCGCGGCCCGCCGCGTCGTAAGAGTACCAGTCGATCCGCTGGGACGGTGCGTCATCCTCGCTCTGCACCGGAAGCAGCACAGGCACCGGGACCTCCGTCACACCGTCGTTATTGATGTCCGTGGGATACAGCCCGCTGAAGGGATGCACCAGTTCGGACACCCCCGTCTGGCTGGAAATGGCAGCATTGCTCAGTTCACCGGAGCGCAGGGTCAGCACGTCCGTCACCGCCCCGGCCAGCTCCGTCACTCCGGTGACGAATATCGCGGGTTCACCGGAGCGCAGTGCGCCCTTTTTCACCCGGCCCTGCTGGCTCAGCTCCGCCATGGTGACGGACAGCCGGACAGAGGACTGCACATCCAGTCCACCGTCGTCGCGCCAGCCGTAATAATCGGCCACACCGCCCTGCTCGTCCGCCCGGAGCACCACCAGCTCCTGCCGCTGGTCGCGGTCCATGTCCTGCACGGTATAGCGGGCGTAGTTGGTGCGCAGCAGCATTCTGGCACCGCCGCCGGAGAGGGTATAGACCTCCAGCACCTGCAATTCCGTGGCGGCCTTCCAGCCCACAGCGATCTCCTTACGGCCATCGCCGTCCAAATCGATATAGTCAATGCTGTAAATCGCGGTGCCGCTGCCCTCGATCAGGTCCGTCTGCTCATAGGTATCTCCTCTGGCGGAGAAAATGTAGATCTTCATGGGCTTTTCGTCCCCGGGGGCACGGAAAAAGGCCAGCGCCTCCTCCCGGCCATCGCCGTCCAGGTCCACCATCTGCACCGACTGGATATTGGCCCCGGAGGTGGGGGCCGCGTACTCCGCGCCGCCGGAGAGTATCTCGTTGATGCGCTGGTTCAGCGCCGTGTATTTCATCGGCAGGGACGGCAGGCTGTAAAGGTCCTGCGGGCTGGCGGAAAGCTTGGGAAAGCCGCCGCAGCCGCTCAGGCTTACCGCCAGCACCGCCGCCAGTGCCGCCGCGCGCCACCGTTTTTTCATGCTCTCCGCCCCCTTTGTCCCGCGTATAAGGTAATACGCATAATTTAACACATATATGATACCACGTTTCCCCCGCCTTGGGTAGCCCCTCTGCCGATTTTCCCCGTTTTTTACGGTTCGTTCATTTTCTCCCCGGCAAAAAAGCGGGGAAAGAGGAAAACTTTCTCTTGAATTTTCTGAATGCTTCTTGTATACTAAACAAGTAACCACGCCGATGTGATGGAATTGGTAGACGTGACGGACTCAAAATCCGTTGGTAGCGATACCGTGTGGGTTCGAGTCCCACCATCGGCACCACGTCGGAGCAAGCTGTATATCGCTTGCTCCGACTTTTTTTGCAAAAAAGTCAGAGTGCGCTCATTCCGCTGCTCCTCCTTTTCAACCCGCAAACGCTCCGCTGGTTTGCGGGTTGAAGAAATGGGAGCTTTAGAGTGGGTGCATCTTTTTCATCAACACAATGCCAAAAGGCAAAGGCGGCTTGCGGTGCAAGCGCCTTTGCCGCTTGGTGTAATTCCGCCTGCGAAGAAAAATTCCCTTTAAACAAAGCGAGCCCCCGGCCGACGGCCGGGGGCTCTGCTTGCTTATTTGGATGTTTGCTTTACTTCCCAGCGTACAGCCGCCACAGGAAGGTGACGATCTGGGCGCGGGTGCAGGGGTTATTGGAGCCAAACAGGCCGTTGCCGATACCATTGGTGATGCCGTTGTCCGTGGCCCACTTGACCGCCTGCGCGTAATACGCGCCGGAAGCCACGTCGCTGAACGCGGACGTGCCGCTGGCGGACGCCTTGACCGCCCGGAACAGGAACGCCATGCCCTGGGCGCGGGTGCAGGAGGCGTTGGGACTGAACGTGGTGCCGGTCGTGCCCAGCGTGATGCCGTTTTCCACGGCCCACGCCACGGCCTTGGCACAGTAGCTGTCCGCGGCAACATCCGTGAAGTTTGCCGCGTCCTCAGGCTCGGGAGAGCCCGCGGCGCGCCACAGGAACGTCACGATCTGGCCCCGGGTGCAGGGATCGTTGGACCCGAACAGGCTGTTGCCCTTGCCGCCCGTGATGCCCTTGTCCGCCGCCCACTTGACGGCCTCGAAATAATAAGCGTTGGTTGCCACGTCGGCAAACGGGCTGGCCACTTCCGCCGTTTCCTCAGCGAACGCGGCGCTGACTTCGACCTTGCCCTCCGGCATGGTGAAGGTATACACGCCGTTGCCCTTGTCCGTGAGCTTCAGGGCGTTGCCCTTGCTGTCAGTCACGGTGAGGCCGTCCAGCTTGTAGCCCACGTCGGGCTTGACGGTGATGGTCACGGTGCTGCCCTTGGCGGCATTCTTCACGTTGGAAGAAATACTGCCGTTATCTGCCTTGCTGGGGGTGTTCACAGGGTAAGTCGGTGCGGAGCTTCCGCCGCCACCGCCGGAGGGCCGCGCGGAAACCGTCAGCTTGCCGTCCACATAGGTGATGGCATAGTTCTCGCCTGCCGATGCGCCGCTGGCGCGGATGGCCGTCTCTCCGGCCTTGGTCATGTCCGGATCGCCGACATACGCCACGGTGGGCGCGGTCGTCAGGGTCTCACCCTCGATCAAGCCCGCAACGGTATAGCTCTCGCCGTCCAGCGCGGGGGCCGCGTCGCCCACATAGGCGGTCTGGTCCTTCACCGTGATGGTGACCACGGCCTTTTTGATAACGAAGGAATAGGTCTTGTCGGCGGTCGTACCGTCGGCCCACTGGGTGTTGTCCGTATCCTTCAGCGCAACGGTAACGGTGTAGCCCGTCTCGTTGGCGTTGGTCTGGACATTGCCCGTGATGGTGTAGGCCGCATCCTCCGCCAGAGCGTAAGTCTGCTCGCTTCCGTTATAGGTGAAGACTGTTGCGTCCTCCTTGGGGATGACGATGGGCTTCTTGCTGATAACGAAGATGTAAGTCTTCTCGGCAGTCGTGCCGTCGGCCCACTGGGTGTTCTCGGTGTCCTTCAGCGCGACGGTGACGGTGTAGCCCGCCTCGTTGGCATTGATCTGGACGTTGCCCGTGATGGTGTAGGCTTCGTTCTCCGTCAGAGTGTAGGTCTGAGGTTGACCGTTGTAAGTGAAAGCCGTCGTGTCCTCCTCAGGGATGGCGATGGACTTCTTGGCAACGGTCAGGGTATAGCTGACGGAAGCCGCTTCGTAGTCCGCCGTCCCGGTCGCCGCAGCGGTGATAACGGTCATGCCCGCCTTGAGGATGGTCACCTTGCCGTTTTCGTCCACGGTGGCCACAGTCTCGTCGCTGCTGGTATAGGTCACGCTGCTGCCCGTGGCCGCGCCCGTGGCGGCAAAGTCGAATGCCGCGTCGCCGTAGATCTTCTCCACAGTGCTCTTCGCAAACTTGAAGCCGTCCTGCGTCAGCTTATCCGTCACGGTATACGTGCCGTCAACAAAGATAAGCTTGTAATTGTCGCTCAGCGCCAGATTGCCCCGCGTGATGGGATAGGTGCCCACGGTGTCCTTATCCGCCGTGGTCGCCAGTGCGCCGCTGAACGCGTCGCCCGCGACCAGTTCCGGTGCGTAGGTGTAAGTCAGCTCATCCAGCGCCTTCCCCACGCGGGTGGACTGGTTCTCCGCCGTCACGGTGATGTTCCTTTTGCCGACAGTCAAGTCGTAAGACGCGACAGCCTCGGCATAGACATCCGTCTCGGACGCCGTGGCGGTGATGGTGGCCGTGCCCGCCTTGCGGATGGTCACCTTGCCGTTTCCATCCACAGTGGCAACTTCCTCGTTGCTGCTGGCATAGGTCACGGTGCTGCCCTCTTCCGCGCCCTCGGCGGCAAGGGTGAACGCTTCGTCGCCGTAGGTCTTCTTCTCAGCGTTCTTCGCGAACTTAAAGTTGTCCTGCGCCGTGCGGTCAGAGAGCGTAACGGTGAAAGTCTCCTCCGCTGCCTCGTAGTTCTGCGTGGCCGCAGCCGCCACCTTGACGGTGATGCTGGACAGCGTGGCGTTCTTCGCGACGGTCAGCGTCGTTCCCTCCAGCGTGACGTCCGCGTAACTCGCGACCAGCGTGTAGGTCAGCGCGCCCGGCTCACTGCCGCCCGCAATGCCCTTCACTTCGGTCCCATCGGCAATGTTAACGCCCTTGCCGTTCTTGGTGACGGTCTTGCCCGCCGGGACGGTGATGGTCTGCCGGGCCGGGGTGATGGAGGCCGCCCCCCAAGTTCCCTCTTCCGTCCGGCGGACGTTTGTTCCCACAATAGCGAAGGCATAGTTCGGATTGGTCAACTCGACCGTGTAATTGATCTCGCAGTCGACCGTATTCTGCGGAACATTCTGGTCCGTGTAGGCGGCCTCGAGCGTGTAATCCTTACCCTTGACGAGATCGTATCTGACGTTGCCGTCAACGTCGGTGAAATAGTCGATCGCAAGGTTAGATTTCGTCGTGCCGTCATAGACCTTTGTGATCGTCGCGGTATCAAAGACGCTGCTCAACAGGCGCGGAGTAATGGTGAAGTTCTTCACCGCGTCGCCCGTGTAATTGCCCCGGCCAGTGACAGTCACCTTGGCCGTGCCCGCGTTGGTGTTGTCCGCATAGGCAACGGTATAATCCGTGTCCAGCACCAGCACCGTTTCGCCGTCCTTGACCGTTACCGTCGGCTCGATGGCGCTTCCGGTATAGGCCACGTCGGCAATGTCCGCAATGCTCTCCGCCGTCAGCGCCTTGGGGCTGATGGCGAAGTCCGCCGTTCCGTAGTGGGTCTCCGTATCCGTCTCATACTCAACTCTGACGATGTAGCTGCCCACGCTGGCCGTGGCAAGGTCAGCCGCATCGACTGCCGTACCGTCGGCTTTCGTGTAGGTGACCGTGTACTTCACGCCCGCCGCTGCCTGATACTTCGGCTCTTGGGGAGTGCCGTAAGTCCAGTCTGCCATGGCGACCGCGAGGTCTTCCACAGTCTGCTTTGCAACGACCTCCATGTCAAAGGTCAGCGGAATCTGCTGGTAGTTTCTGCTGCTCAGGCCCACATTCACACTGCCCGCATGGCTTCCCGGTGCGATCTGCGACACCGGATTCATGGTGATTTTTACCTTGCCGTCTTCCACAACAGCGGACTTTACCTGACCGTAGCAGTTGATCCCGTACTGGTTGACTGCCAACTCGTCGCCGGAGCGAATGCTGTTGTTTGTCATGACATCGGCCAGAGAATATTCATAGGTGCGCTCGCTGGCGGCGGGATAGATGTTGATAGTCGTGGTGAACGGAACACCCGTGCCTGCAAGCGCTGCCTTGTTGATGGTCAGCTCCTGTCTGCGGGAAACCGCATTGGTGTTCTCAGTTGCTTTAAACTGGGCCTCAATGATATAGCTGCCTGCATCAATGGGGGCTTCATCCAGTTTTGCGCCCGTTGTGGCGTCATACCAGACAAAAGTGATCTCGTCATACAAATCCAGAGCATTGTGTTTGCCGTCATGAATTTGGATGTCACCCTCTGCGGGGGAATCGATCTTGCTGCCAGTAAAGCTCTTCCCGTAGGGATAACCGTTCCACGAGATCACCGGATCGACCTTGGTGATCTCATACTCCGTGCTGGCAGTCTGGCCGCCCAGCGTGATGCTGGCGGTGTAGGTACCCGCGTTGGTGGGAGCGGTGGTGCTCTCGGCATAGGTCGTGCCGTTTACACCCTTATAGGTAACGGTGATGCTATCCACCGCCGTGCCCTGCCAATCGTCGCTGGCCGTGACCGTCGCCGTCTTGGCCGTGCGGTCATAGGGCGCGCTGGCCGCGGAAACGGTCACGCTGCCGCCGTCCGTATTGGGGCAGCCATTCGCGGTGCAGGCGGCAGAGATGGTCTTGCCGTCCGCGCTGACGGTATAGGTCCAGTCATGCTGATGGATGCCAAGGGACAGGGTGCCGTCCTCGCCGCGAGTGACAACGTAGTTCTGACCCGTCACGTCCGGGGTAAAGATGGTGCTGTAGTCCAGCTTCGTATCCGTCGCGCCAGTGGCGAACGGAACCGAATCAGTCTCCGAAGGCGTGTCATAGGTGATAATGCCGAACTTCGCGCCGCCTTTCAACCCGTCTCCGTTAATAGCAATGGTGGTATCCTTGGACAGACAGACATTGTTCGCGGTGCTGTTTGGGGCGCTGCCCAACACGTTCCCAATGACCTTTGCATCGCCGCTGACGGTAAAGGTGCTGCCGTTTTCGACATACACACCGCCGCCGGTAGCATCGTTCGTGCCATATACTCCACCGAGTACCGTATTTCCGGAGATGCTGCCGCCCTTCATGGTAAACACAGCACCGTTGTTACCTCCGCGTAGATATACGCCGCCGCCGTAGCGCATGGCGGTATTGTTGGAGATCGTGCCGCCATACATATTGAAGGCTGCGTAGTACCAGACAAATACGCCGCCGCCAAAAGAGGCACTGCTGCCGCCCAGCGTGTTGCCGGAGACCGCGCCGCCGTACATATTAAAGGTGGTCGTACTGCCGCTCTGGCCGCTGACATACACACCGGTGCCCTGCCAACTGCTGCTCGTGTTGCCAGAGATGCTGCCGCCGTACAGGTTGAAGGTCGTGGTGGCTTTCTCGGAGCTGCCCTTGGGGGCGTTTACATACACGCCGCCGCTGGTGTATTTTGTATCATCGTCCTTCATCCCATGGGTAACTGTTCCGGTTTGATCCTCCGAGCAGTCCGCCAAGCTGAGGGTCGCGTTCAGATCAACCGTAATAGCGTAGTTGTTGAAATTCGCCACGATGCTGTGGCCGTTGAGGCAGAGCTTCACATCACCGCTGATCGTCAGCGTTTTGCTCAGGATCAGGTCATCCGTGAGGAAGTAGCTGCCCGTGGTCAGCGGATCGCCGTTATAAACGCCGCCCAGAGGAATTGTAAACTCCACCGATGGATGCTCTCCCTGATGCGCCGGGTCGGTGCAGTTGGCCTTGTCGCACAGAGGATGCGCGTCATGTTTGGCAGCAGACAGTACAACGGTACTGTCCTCGCCGTTCCATGTAAACGCATAATTGCTCAAAGGTTCATCGGTATGGAAGTATTTCTGTGCGCCGTCCTCCGCATTGGTGGCAACGGCCTTCGATGTAGCACCGGAAAGGCTTTCCTTGTTGATATAGAGGGATGCGCCATCGCTCAGCGGAACGGCGATGGTGATGGCAGTGTCACTGCCATTCAGCAGGATGTTGTCGGCGCGGCCGCTGCCCTGCTCATACACATCGCCGGAAAGCGTGCCGTTTTTCCAGTTCTTCTCGACTTTTGCGGCGCCGGATACGGTAAATTTCCCTGCGGTTTTATTAGTCGAAGAATACTCCACATACACACCGCCGCCGCTGCTGGCGGAATTATTCCCGGTAACAGCCGCGCTGCCGGACATGGTAAGGGAGCCGTCGGAAGCCACATACACGCCGCCGCCCTCTTTTTTGGCGGCGCTGTTTCCGGTCACAGCCGCGTTGCCGGACATGGTAAAGGCGCCACTTGCGTACACGCCGCCGCCTTCCCGCGTTTTGGCAACATTCCCTGTGACAGTCGCATTGTCGGACATGGTAAAGGTGCTTGGCTTACCCTTGTAGTCGCTGCAAACAACCACGCCGCCGCCAAATCCATTGGCGATATTCCCCACGATTTTGGCCGTGCCGGACATATTAAAGCTTGTATAAACGCCGGGGGTAGCGTCTACATACACGCCGCCGCCGTTGTATGTGGTCTGATTCGCGTCGTTCTCACCTGTGCCGCCGATGATGCCGCCGGACATGGTAAACGCCCCGTTGCAGAGCACAAACACACCGCCGCCATTGCCCTTTTGGACAGTGTTGCCGGTGATGCTGCCGCCGTACATATGAAAGGTAGCGCCCACACTCCTGGCACTGCCCACATATACACCACCACCGCTACCGTTTTGGGTAGTGTTGCCGGATATGCTACCGCCGTACAGATTGAAGGTACCATCTGAGCCGTTTACACGCACGCCGCCGCCAAACCGGGCATTGTTGTTCGTGATACTGCCGCCGTACATATTGAAAGTACCAGCCTTTGAATCGTATCCGCCCACATACACACCGCCGCCGGTTGCGCTGTCGCCGTCTACGAAACCCGTATTGCCGGTGATACTGCCGCCATACAGGTTAAAGGTGCCCTTGTACACATTCACACCGCAGCCAGTGTAATCCATGCCGCTGTAGTGGGTGATAGTGCCGCTGTTTTTGCAATCGGTAATAGTCAGTTCCGCACCCTCGCCTACAGAGAAAACATCGAAGCTGCCAAAGGCTCTGATGGGCATTCCGTTCAGGCAAATGGTGACTTTTCCGGTGATTTTGATCTGCTTCTCCGGAGATAGCCAATCTCCAAGATAATAATTGCCGCTGGAAAGGGTATAGTTATTACTTGTCAGTACCTCCTCGGTCAACTTTGTTTCAAAGTCTACCGCTCCGCTGTGCTTGCTGTCATGGTCAGGGGCCGGGCAGTCATCCAGATGCGAGCAGAGCGTATGGCTATGCTCTGCCGCTGCCTGCACGGTCAGCGCCGCCGCCAGGGCTTCACAGAGCGCCTCATACCGCGCCATATCCAGCATGGCGGTCTGCTCCTCGGTCAGCGCCTCCAGCGCCTCGTCAATGGCAACCAGCCGTGCCGCGATCTCGTCTGCGTTCTCCGCCGTCACGTCCGTCGGCAGCGCGTTGATCTGCTCTTGAACAGCAGCTAACGCCCCGTCTGTTTGTTTCCATGGGGACTTCCGCACTTCTGCCGCAGGGGTCGCCTCTTCCTGCTCCGGCTGCTCCGGTTCTTTCGGCTGGGTGGGCTGTTCGTCCTCGTCCCCCGGCTGCTCCGGCGAAGCAGGCTGTTCGTCCTCGTCCCCCGGCGCTGCGGGGGCGGGGACGGTCTCGCCCTGCCCGGTCGGCTCCGGTGTGGGCTCTGGCGTTTCCTCGGCCAGCGCCGCTGTTGGCAACAGCGTCAGGCACAGGGCCAGCGCCAGAAGCCAGCTCATTGCGCGTTTTTTCATTCGCTCTCCTCCTCTGTTTTTCGTCTTCGCCGCCGGACTGCGCGGCCCTTGGGCAAAGCGTTTCCCGCAGGGCCACCCTGCGGGCCCGGGGGCGCCCCCGGTTTGGTATGTGTCCATTTTGCCATGGCTACCATACCACACTTTCCCGCCCCGCAGGGCGCTTTGTCCTGAAAGGTACGTTTTTTTGTCTGAATCGCACTTGAGGGAGCGAATGATGTAAAAAATGCAGTTGCTTTCCTGCGTTTTCCATGGTGTGGTGTCGTCAGGCGCTGCACGAACGGCAGGCGGCCGGCACTTCCCGGAAGGGAGGTGATGTCTATGGTTACATATAGTGAGCTTTGTACTGATAGGCGTTGCAACTCTGGTTTTCCAGTTTTGCAAACGAAAATGACCGCCCCTAGCCAAAGGAAGACGGTCATTTCGTTTGAAATCCTCTTTTTAGGCTGACCGCTTGTCGCAGCGCCTTTTTGTATCATTTATTATAGCAAATTATCCCGTCCTGTCAAGTCATAACCCGCAGCGAACTTACCGTCAAAAGGCTGACTCCTTGCAATTCATGAATGATTCTGATAAAATTACCACAGAATTATGCAGGAGGTGTTGATCTGTGATCATCAAATCTTCGACCACGCTGCGCAACGACTATGGCACGATCTCCGATCTGGCGCACAAGGGCGCGGAACCTATTTATATCACCAAAAACGGCGAGGGCGATCTGGTCGTGATGAGCATTGAAGCCTTTGAACAGCGCGAGGAGACCCTGAAGCTGCGCGCAAAGCTGGAGGCTGCGGAAACGGCCCGGCTTTGCGGCGCACCCACCTATACGATGGAGGAATCCAGAAAACGGTTGGAGGCGATCTTCCAGCGTGGCTGACCTTGTGATTCTGGAACCCGCCCAGTGGGAGTTGGAGGAAATCGCGCAGCTTCATAAAAACCTTGTAGGGCCAAACTCTGCAAGAAATATCACCAACCTGATTTTGGATACGCTTTCCCGTTTGGAGCGGTTTCCGCTGTCCGGCCATATCCCGTGGGATAAGGAACTGCGAACCATGGGATACCGCTATGTGATCGCGGGAAAATATATCTGCGTGTATCGGCTGATCGCCGAGACGGTCTATGTCTACCACATCGCCCACGGCGCAAGCAATTACCCCACGCTGTTCAAAAAACTTCTGAAAGATGCCCCATAGCAGCAGGCAACGCGCAGGGTAATTTGCGTAAAAAACAATAAAACCCCCAAAGTCTCAACGACTTCGGGGGGTTGGTGCGCGAGGCGGGACTTGAACCCGCACGTCCGTAATGGACACTAGAACCTGAATCTAGCGAGTCTGCCAATTCCACCACTCGCGCATTTGGCATGGAAAAGGGATCATGGTGCGGCTGACGGGACTTGAACCCACACGTCGATACGACACCAGCACCTCAAGCTGGCCTGTCTACCAGTTCCAGCACAGCCGCAAATCAACTCTTCCTTGGAAAAGACTGCTTGATTATTATAGCCAGAACTGCAGTGGTTGTCAACACCTAATTTCAACTTTTTTCGAAAAACAACTTTCACCGGGGCGGCGGAGGGGGTCCTCTCTGCCGCCCCGGTGAAAAACCGCTTCGTGCCCTCAGCGCTGCTCCATGGGCGTGTAGGAGCGGTGCTCTTCCACACACTCGTACCGGGGACGGATCAGCTTTCCTCCGGCGGTCAGCTCTTCCATGCGGTGGGCGCTCCAGCCCGCAATACGGGCCACGGCGAACAGGGGCGTGTACAGCTCCATGGGCAGGCCCAGCATCTCATAGACAAAGCCGCTGTAAAAATCGATGTTGGTGGACAGCGCGTCCTTATGCTGCCGCTCCATCAGCAGCGCCTTGCCCATTTTCTCCACATTGGTGTACAGCGTCAGCTCCTGTTCCCGGCCCTTTTCCGCCGCCAGACGGTGCACGTAATCCCGGAACACCTCGCAGCGGGGGTCCGACCGGGTGTAGACCGCGTGGCCCAGGCCGTAGATCAGGCCGCTGCGGTCGAAGGCCTCTTTGTTCAGAATTTTGGTCAGATAATCCGCAACGCAGCCCTCGTCCGACCAGTCCTTCACGTGGGTCTTGATATCGTCCATCATGGTCATGACCTTGCTGTTGGCGCCGCCGTGGCGGGGGCCCTTCAGCGAAGCCATGGCCGCCGCCATGGCGGAATAGGTATCCGTGCCGGAGGAGGTGACCACGTGGTTGGTGAAGGTGGAGTTGTTGCCGCCGCCGTGGTCGGCGTGCAGCACCAGCGCCACGTCCAGCACCCGGGCCTCCAGATCGGTGTAGCTGCAATCCTCCCGCAGCATCCGCAGGAAATTTTCCGCCGTGCTCAGTTCGGGCCTGGGCACGTGGATGAACAGGCTCTCACCCGGCAGGCTGTAACGCCACGCCTGATAGGCATAGATGGCGAGGACGGGCATATTGGCCGTGAGCTGCAGGCACTGGCGCAGCACGTTTTCAAGGCCGATGTCGTTGGGCTTATCGTCATAGCAGAACAGCGTCAGGATGGCGCGCTGCATGGTGTTCATCAGGTCCTTGGGCGGGGCCTTCATGATCACGTCCCGGAAAAAGTTGGACGGCAGTGTGCGGTAGGAGGCCAGCTGCACGCAGAAATCCTGCAACTGCTCCTGCGTGGGCAGCTCGCCGAACAGCAGCAGGTAGGCGGCCTCCTCAAAGGCATAGCGCCCGCGGGCGGCGGAGCCCTTCACGATCTCCCGGCAGTCGATGCCGCGATAGTACAAAATACCGTCCGCCGGGGTGATATACTCCCGGTCGGCCGCAGTGGTCACCACGTTATAGGACTGGATCTCCGCCACGCGGGTCAGTCCGGTGAGCACGCCGCGGCCATCCTCGTCGCGCAATCCGCGCTTGACGTTATATTCCTTATAAAGACGGGGGTCGATATAGTTCTTCTTCTCCCACTGCTCCTTCAGCGCAAGGATGGCAGGGGTGATCTCACAGTAAGCATTCTCCCGGTTTTCTTTCCAGATCATGGTGTGGACTCCTTTCGCCCTTTTCGTGATGCAATATTAACATGTCTAACTTTCATTTTCAATGGTAAAAGTCCTAAAAATTCAAAAAATATCTTTTGATTTTGCATGATTAAAATAGTCGCTTGCATTTTTGCTTGTCCGTCTTGTAAAAAACGACGCCCTCCGCCGCCGGAGAACGCCGTTTTCTGTGGAATTTTCACAAAGGCCCTTAAAGCTGGTCCAGCACCTCGCCGATAGGATCGGTGATGATCAGCCCTGCGGACAGGTCCCGGCTGACCGCCGTTTTGTTGATGAGCACCAGCTTATGCCCCCGATAGTAATTGATGAGCCCTGCCGCCGGATAGACATTGAGAGACGTGCCGCCGATGATGAGCACATCCGCAAGGGCGATGGCCCGGACGGCAGCGTCCAGCGTTTTGGAATCCAGCCCTTCTTCATATAATACCACATCGGGCTTGATGATGCCGCCGCAGCAGCACCGGGGCACGTCCTGCGTTGCAAGAATGTCCTCGAGACTATAAAACTTCCTGCATTTCTCGCAGTGGTTGCGGTGCACGCTGCCATGGAGCTCCAGCACGTTTTTGCTGCCCGCCGCCTGATGCAGCCCGTCGATATTCTGGGTGATGACGGCTTTCAGTTTTCCCTCCCGCTCCCACTGGGCAAGCTTGCGGTGGGCGGCGTTGGGCTTCGCCTCCGGCGCGAGCAGCTTGGCCCGGTAAAAGCGGAAAAATTCTTCGGGGTTGCTTTCGTAGAAGGTATGGCTTAAAATCGTCTCAGGCGGATAGCGCCACTGCTGATGGTACAGCCCGTCGGTGCTGCGGAAGTCCGGAATGCCGCTTTCGGTAGAGACTCCGGCTCCGCCGAAAAAGACGATGTTGTCCGACCCGTCCACCAGTTCTTTCAGCCGTTTTACCTGTTCGGTCATATCGACCCCTCCATTTCATCATCAAGGAGAATTTTCCCATGAACATCCAGATCTTCGGTTCCTCAAAGTCCTTCGACACGAAGAAAGCGGAACGCTGGTTCAAAGAGCGCCGCATCAAATATCAGTATATCGACGTGCCCTCAAAGGGATTATCCCCCCGGGAATACCAGTCCGTCAAGCAAAAAGTGGGCTTTAACGCGCTGGTGAACACCAAATGCCGGGCATATGAGGACCTGTTCATGGCCTATATCACCCCCGACGCGCAGGAGGAAAAGCTGCTGGAGCACCCGGAGCTGTTCCAAACGCCCATCGTCCGCAACGGAAAAGAGGCAACCGTGGGCTATTGCCCGGATATCTGGGCAAAATGGGAGTGACGCGGATGCGGAAGTTTCAGCCCTTTGCCCCGCCGAAAAATCCGTTTTTCCGGGCAGTCTATCTGCTGGTGCGGCGGTTCCTGCGCCACAACGTGGGGGCCCAGAGCGCAGCGCTGGCCTTTTACCTGCTGTTCATGCTCTTCCCCTTTCTGATTTTCATCAGCGCCCTGCTGGGCCTGCTGCATCTGGATGTGGCGGGCATCCTCACCTCCCTGCGGGACTTTCTGCCGGAGGAGATTCTGGAGATCGCCGGGATGTACCTCACCTATGTGGGGGACAATCCCAGCCCCCAGCTGCTGGTCTTTGGGCTGGTCTTCTCTATTTACTTCCCCATGCGGGCCGCCAACTCGCTGATGGGGGCCGTGCGCACGGCCTATCACCTGGGCCCCGCCCACGGTCCGGTGCAGCTGATCAAGACCCTGCTCTATACCGTGATGCTGATCGTGACCATTGCGCTGACGCTGGTTTTGATGACGGTGAGCGACCGCATCCTGCTCTACTGCGTGTCCCATTTCGGCCTGCCCTACGGCATTGCCGACCTCTGGAGCGGGCTGCGCTTCCCCGTGGCGGCGGTGGTGGGGTACTTTGCCCTGTTTTTCCTCTATGCGCTCTCGCAGGACAGCCGCCAGAGCTGGAAGAACATCTGGCCGGGCACGCTGGGCGCACTGGGCGCGTGGCTGGTGCTGAGCTGGCTGTATGCGTGGTATGTGGAGCACATCGCTCACTATTCCCTGCTGTACGGCTCCATCGGCACGGTGATCGTGCTGTTGATCTGGCTGAACATGACCGCCATGGTGCTCATCATGGGCGCGGAGGTAAACGGCATGCTGATCGGCCTGCGCAAGGAGCGCACGGAAACGCGGAGTTGATGTCCAAACCGTAAATTCCTCCGTTTTTTCCTTGCTTTTCCACCGCTGCAGGATAAAATAAACGTGAAAAGAGGGCCCCGCCAGCACGCGGGGCCGGAAAGGACTTTTATGATGAACGAAAAATTGCAGGAATACGCCGCGCTGCTGGTGCGGGTGGGGCTGAACGTGCAGAAGGGGCAGACGCTGGTGATCTCCTCCCCGGTGGAGTGCGCCTACTTTGCCCGGATGTGCGCGGAGGAGGCCTACGCCGTGGGCTGCCGGGAGGTCGTGATGAACTGGCATGACGACGCCATGGCCCGCCTGAAATACCTCCACGCCGACGATGCCATCTTCGACGAGGTGCCCCTGTGGCGGCGGCACTTCTTCAACGACCACGCGCTGGAGGGCGCGGCATACCTTGCCATCTCCGCCTCCGACCCAGAGAACTTCCGGGGCGTGGAGCACAAGCGTCTGGTGCGGGCGCAGCAGGCCAGCGGCAAGACCCTCACGGACTTTGACCGTTTGCAGATGTGCAGCGGCTTCCCGTGGTGCATCGCCTCCATCCCCATCCCCAGCTGGGCCAAAACCGTGTTCCCCGGCGAATCCGAGGAGCGCGCCATGGAAAAGCTGTGGGACGCGATCTTCGCCGCCGTGCGCATCAGCGGCGACGGCAGGGCCGTGGAAAAGTGGCACGCGCATCTGGACACCCTCCACGAGCGGATGGAAAAGATGAACGCCCTGAACTTCAAGTCCCTGCACTACACCAACTCCCTTGGCACCGACCTGACGGTGGAGCTGCCGGAGGGCCACATCTGGGAGGCCGGAAACGACGTGACCCTCTCCGGGCAGGAGTATATTGCCAACATCCCCACAGAGGAGCTCTTCACCTCCCCCCTGAAAACCGGGGTGAACGGCGTGGTGTATTCCGCCCTCCCGCTCTCGCATGACGGCACCATCATCGACAAATTCCACTTTGTGGTCAGGGACGGAAAGATCGTGGAGGCCCACGCCGAAAAGGGTGAGGAGGCCCTGCGGGGGGCCATCACCGTGGACGAGGGCGCCAGCTACTTTGGCGAGGTGGCGCTGGTCCCCTACGACAGCCCCATTTCCAACCAGAAGATCCTGTTCTACAACACTCTTTTTGACGAAAACGCCGCCTGCCACATTGCCTTCGGCGAGGCCTATCCCTGTCTCAGGGGCGGCCAGCAGATGAGCAAGGACGAGCTGAAGGCCCGCGGGCTGAACGATTCCATCACCCATGTGGACTTCATGGTGGGCACTCCCGACCTTTCCATTACGGGCCTGACCCACGACGGTCGGGAGATCCCCGTGTTTATTGACGGCAACTTTGCACCCAACATCTGAAAAGGAGAGAAAGACATGACATACAAGCTGATGAAAACGGATGAAAACGTATTGATCTGCGAGGGAGCCCGGGTGGCAGGCGACGTGACGCTGGGCAAGGGCGTGAACATCTGGTACAACGCCGTGCTGCGGGGCGACGAGGGTGCCATCACCGTGGGCGAGGACACCAATATTCAAGACGGCGCTGTGATGCATGAGAAAACCGTGGTGGGCCGGGGCTGCACCATCGGCCACAACGCCATTGTCCATGGCTGCACCGTGGGCGATAATGTGCTCATCGGCATGGGCGCGGTGGTGCTCAACGGTGCCCGCATCGGCAACGACTGCATCGTGGGCGCAGGGGCGCTGGTCACCGGAAAAACGGACGCCCCCGCGGGGTCCATGCTGCTGGGCAGCCCCGCCAGAGTGGTGCGCCCCCTGACGGAGGCGGAGATCGAAGGCAACCGGGAATCCGCCCGGGGCTATCTCCACATTGCCGAGCTTTACCGCAAGGGCTGAGGCGCTGTCAAAACCGATGAAAGAGGGCGCGCCGCGCCCTCTGATTTTCAGCGAAACCCGCACTTGAAACCTGCCGCAAGGGTGATATACTGGCTTCCATGCGAAATTTTCCATCTACACATAAAGGAGCATCCGCTATGAAGCTGTCTCCCCAGACCCGCCGGGTCTTTTTCCTGTCCCTGCCGATCTTTGCCGAGCTGCTGCTGCAGCTGCTGGTGGGCAATGTGGACCAGTTCATGCTCTCCCGCTTCGGCAAGGCCGCCGTCTCCGCCGTGGGCAACGGCAATCAGGTGATGAACGTGGTCATCATCGTGCTGCAAACCATGTCCTCCGCCACCACCATCCTGCTCACCCAGAATCTGGGCGCGGGCAAGGTGGGGGAAAAGTGCGGTGAGATCGCCACGGTGGGCGTGGCGGTCAGTGCGGCGTTTGGCGCGGTGATGAGCGTGTTCCTGCTGCTGTTCCCCCATGTGGTGTTCACCGTTCTGCGCACCCCGGCCGAGGCCTTTGACGGCGCGTGCATCTACCTCCGCCTTGTGGGCGGTACGGTGCTGCTGCAGGGACTGTACATTGAAATTTGCGCCATCCTGCGCAGCCGGACGCTGCTCAAGGAAGTCGTCACCCTGTCGCTTGTGATGAACTGCCTGAATGTGGCGGGCAATGCCATCCTCATCAACGGCTATTTCGGCCTGCCCCAGATGGGTGTGGCCGGGGCGGCGGTATCCACCGTGTTTTCCAAGGCGGTGGGGCTGGTGCTGGCCGTGTACATCCTCCGCCGTCGGTGCGACATCCGTCTGGCCCTCCGGCACCTGCAGCCCTTCCCGGTAAAGACCTGCCGCCAGCTGTTGTCCATCGCCCTGCCCTCCGGCACGGAGTCGCTTTCCTATAACGTGTCCCAGACCTTTATCCTGCGCTTTATCAACCTGATGGGCACCACCGTCATCGCCACCAAGGTCTATGCCAGTATGCTGGCGAACGTGGCCTATGTCTACTCCATCGCCGTGGCGCAGGCCACCCAGATCCTTATCGGCTATCTGCTGGGGGCCCGGAAGCTGGACGAGGTGGACCGCCGGGTGTGGTCCACCATCCGCATTGCGCTGCTGGTGTCGGAATGCCTGACGCTGACTATCTTTCTGCTGCACGACCCGGTCTATTCTCTCTTCACCGCCGATCCCGCCATCCACGCGCTGGGGCGGCAGATCCTGATGGTGGAATTCTTCCTGGAGATTGGCCGCTCGGTCAACATCGTCATGACTCGCGCCCTGACCACCGCCGGAGACGTGTGGTATCCCGTGGGGGTGGGCATTGTGAGCATGTGGCTGGTGGCGGTCATCGGCGGCTATGCGCTGGGCCACGGCCTTGCGCTGGGCCTGATCGGCATCTGGATCGCCATGGGCTGCGACGAGTGCGTCCGGGGCATCATGTTCGTGCGGCGCTGGCGCAAGGGTGGCTGGCGGCAGCGCCGACTGGTGGATTGACCCCACCGGGCCGGAAAACCGCCTGCTTTGGGAAAGGAGCCTTATGAAATGGAACCGTGACGCGGTGAAGGAGCCGCTGTTGGTTTTGTGCGGTGCGGGGGCGTTTTACGCCGCGCTGCAGCATCTTGGGGCCGTGGCCGCCGCGCTGGAGTGGCTCATCGGCATCCTTGCCCCGTTCCTTTTAGGCGCGGGCATCGCCTTTATTCTGAATGTTCCCATGCGCGCCATTGAAACCGCGCTCTTCCCCCGGGCCAGACGGGGCGCGGCGGCACGCCGCCCGCTGGCGCTGGTGCTGACACTGACGGCGCTGGTCGGCGTGCTGGTGCTAGCCTCCTGCGTCATCGCCCCCGGTGTGCGCGGCGCGGTGCGTACCATCGCCGCGCAGGCCCCTGCCGCGCTGGACCGCCTTTCCCGGCAGCTTCTCCAGTTGGAACAGTATCTTCCGCAAATTCAGGACATCGTCTCCGCGCTGGACATCAACTGGGCTTCCCTCTCGCAAAAGGCCGTGCAGCAGCTGCAAGCCTGGGGCGGCAGCCTGCTCTCCTCCGGCGGCGGACTGATGCTGGGCATGGTCAGCGGCGTGAGCACCTTTGTCATCGCTTTGGTCTTTTCGTTTTACATTCTGCTGCAAAAGGAGCAGCTGGCCCGACAGTGCCGCAAGGCACTGTATGCCCTGCTGCCCCTGCGCCGGGCCGATCAGGCGCTGGAGGTGGCGCGGCTGGCCGGGCGCACCTTTTCCAGCTTTCTCTCCGGCCAGTGCACCGAGGCGGTGATCTTAGGCGGGCTGTTCGTGGTGTCCATGACAGTCCTGCGCCTGCCCTACGCCGTACTGGTGGGCGTACTGGTGGCCCTGACGGCCCTTATCCCCATTGTGGGGGCGTTTATCGGCTGCGGCGTGGGGGCGCTGCTCATCGCCGTCACTGACCCGTGGAAGGCCGTCGTGTTCGTGATCCTCTTTCTGGTACTCCAGCAGATCGAGGGAAATCTGATCTATCCCCATGTGGTGGGTTCCTCCGTGGGTCTGCCGTCCATCTGGGTGCTGGCGGCGGTGACGCTGGGCGGCAAGCTGATGGGCATTGCGGGCATGGTGTTTTTCATTCCCCTGTGCTCCGTGCTCTATGCGCTGTTCCGTCGCTTTGTGGCCCGGCGGCTACGGGAAAAGCAGGTGCCGGACGACAAATGGATCGGCCCGCCGTCATGAAAGCTATCTAAAAAAATCTCCCTGCCGGATTTCGGCAGGGAGATTTTTTCAACAAAGTTTCGCTTCGCTCTGCGCCTTGGAACCACATCCCACGGCGGGCTGCTTTTCTCAGACTGACAGGGAATCCGCCAGTTCCAGACCGGGGTTGTGCTTGGTGAGGAAGCCCACGCTCCACTCACCGCCAAAGGCCACCAGCAGACGGTCGCGGAAATCCTCCAAAATGGCCGCTCCCGTGCACAGCACCAGATCCTCCGGCGGGCAGGAGCAGTTTGCGATCAGCCTCAGATGATCGTAGGGCAGCCCGGTCATGTACAGCTCCACGCCGTACTCATTTTTCATCCGGTATTCAAACACGTCGAATTGCAGCGTGCCCACCACGCCCACGATGACCTCTTCCAGACCCGCGCCGGGGATCTTGAAGATCTGGATGGCGCCCTCCTGCGCGATCTGTTCCGTGCCCTTGATGAACTGCTTGCGCTTCATGGTGTCCTTGGGGCTCACGCGCATGAAATGCTCCGGCTCGAAGGTGGGGATGCCGGAAAATCTGAATTTCTTCCCCGGCACGGTAATGGTGTCGCCAATGGCGAACAATCCGGGATCGAACACGCCGATGATGTCCCCGGCGTAGGCCTCCTCCACGATCTCCCGCTCGGCGGCCATCATCTGCTGGGGCTGGCTCAGGCGCAGCTTTTTGCCGCTTTGCACGTGGTAATACTCCGTGTCCCGCTGGAACTTGCCCGAGCAGATGCGCATAAAGGCCAGACGGTCCCGATGGGCCTTATTCATGTTGGCCTGAATCTTAAAAACGAAAGCGGAGAAATCCGGCGTGAACACGTCCACCTCGCCCTGGTCACTGACGCGGGACAGCGGCGCGGTGGTCATGCGCAAAAACTCCTCCAAAAACGGCTCCACGCCGAAGGTAGTCAAAGCGGAGCCAAAGAACACCGGGGACAGTGTGCCGTTGCGCACGGCTTCCAGATCAAACTCCCGGCCCGCGCCCAGCAGCTCTACCTCGTCGCGCAGCGTGGCTGCCTTTTCCGCGCCCAGCATTTCATCCAGCGCGGGGTCATCCAGCGCCACCTCGGCAGAGCTGACCTTCTTGCCCCGCTCCTCTGCCTGGAAGAAGAGGATGCGCTGCTTTTCCCGGTCGTAAACACCCTGAAATTCCTTACCGCAGCCAATGGGCCAGTTCACGGCATAGGTGTCGATGCCCAGCTCCCGCTCCACCTCTTCGCAAAGCTCCAGCGGGTCCCGGGTCTCCCGGTCCATTTTGTTGATGAACGTGAAAATGGGGATGTGGCGCAGGGCGCAGACCTTGAACAGCTTCCGGGTCTGGGGCTCCACGCCCTTGGCGCCGTCAATGACCATCACGGCGCTGTCCGCCGCCATCAGCGTGCGGTAGGTATCCTCCGAGAAGTCCTGATGGCCGGGGGTATCCAGAATGTTGATGCAAAAGCCGTCGTGCTGGAACTGCATGACAGAGCTGGTCACGGAAATGCCGCGCTGCTTTTCGATCTCCATCCAGTCCGACGTGGCGGCCTTGGCCCGCTTGCCCTTGACCTCTCCAGCCTGAGCGATGGCGCCGCCGTAGAGCAGGAATTTTTCCGTCAGGGTGGTTTTGCCGGCATCGGGGTGGGAGATGATGGCAAATGTCCGCCGCCGGGTGATCTCTTCTTGTAAAGTGGGCATGAAACTGCCTCCTTCGATTCACAAATGTACAGACTTAGTAAGGATACCACAAGGCATCCGCATTTGCAAGGCTTTCGCCCCGCTTCCGCCTCCGCTTTCCGCCGATCGGATGGAAAACCGAAAAAGGCGCTTGCTTTTTTCCTCCATCCGGCGTATGCTTGCCATCAGGGAATGAGGTTCTCCCCCAGCGCAAGCTGAAACCGCCGTTTTGGGCTGATGACTTCTGCATCTTATGTGCGGAAGGCGTCGGCCTTTTCGCGTTTTCAGGAGGGTCTTTTCATGTTAACATCCCTGTCGCTCATTTTCCTTGTGGGGCTTGCGCTGGCGGCGCTGTGTCAAGCGCTGAAGCTGCCCCGCATGATCGGTATGCTGGCTGTGGGCATCCTTCTCGGCCCGTATGGGCTGAATTTGCTGGATGCATCCATTCTCGGCATTTCTGCATAGCTGCGGCAAATGGCGCTGGTCATCATCCTTCTCAAGGCCAGGTTGTCTCTGGAGCTTTCTGATTTGAAGAAGGTGGACCGTCCGGCGGTGCTGCTGTCCTTTGTTCCTGCATCCTTTGAAATATTGGGCTATACCCTGCTGGCCCCCGTGATGCTGGGTGTAACGACGATCGAAGCCGCCGTGATGGGCGCAGTGCTGGGT
>CAKSVQ010000008.1 GCA_934504065.1 uncultured Dysosmobacter sp.
CTCGTCGGGGTGCAGGGCAATGGCGAGGTTGCCGGGCAGGGTCCAGATGGTGGTGGTCCAGATGACGAAGCTGAGCTTGCTCTTGTCGAGGTGAGAGAGCTTGCCCAGATCGTCGTGCATGGGGAACTTGACATACACGGTGGTGCAGGGGTCGTCCTGATACTCGATCTCGGCCTCAGCCAGAGCGGTCTCGTCGTGATAGCACCAGTACACGGGCTTGAGGCCCTTGTAGATATAGCCCTTCTTGTACATCTCGCCGAAGACCTTGACCTCCTCAGCCTCAAAGCTGGGATTCATGGTCTTGTAGGGGTGCTCCCAGTCGGCCAGCACGCCCAGCCGCTTGAAGCCGTCCATCTGGATGCCGATATACTTTTCGGCATAGTCATGGCAGGCAGAGCGGAAATCGGGGATGCTCATGGCCTTGTGGTTGAGCTTCTGCTCTTTGATGATGGCGGACTCGATGGGCATACCGTGGTTATCCCAGCCGGGGATATAGGGGGTGTAATAGCCCCGCATGGCATAGGAACGGGTGATGAAGTCCTTGATGGACTTGTTCAGGGCGTGGCCCATGTGCAGCGCGCCGTTAGAGAACGGAGGGCCGTCGTGCAGGTTGAACAGGGGCTTGCCCTCGTTCTTTTTCAGCATTTCATTGTAAACATCCTGCTCCTGCCAGCGCTTGAGCATTTCCGGCTCCCGCTTGGGCAGGCCCGCCCGCATGGGGAAGTCGGTCTTCGGCAGATTGATGGTCTTGTTGTAATCCATATCCGCGGTCTCCTTTTTATATTAAGAATGATTGATTGTTTGTAACAGGGGAAATAAAAGCGCTTTGTCCCTCTTGTTGAGAGACAAAGCGCTTGAAAAAACACTCTGCGGTACCACTCCCGGTTGCCGCGCCCTCGCGGACGCGACCGCTTGCCGCCTGCCGATACAGGCTGACGGAGTAACGCCCGTCACACGTCCACACTTACTGTCGCGTCGTCTTTCAGCAGGAAGCTCCAAGGTGATTTTCGCCCATTGCGCCCGTCCGCCTTGCACCAAACGGCGGCTCTCTTCGCGGGGATCAAAGGGGTACTCGTCCTTATCTACGCCAAAATGTTCAATTACGGACTTATCATATCACGCTTTCGGCGTTTGTCAACGGGAAAAATAAAAAAATCCGTGATTTTCAAAAAATGTATCCCTTGACGATTAAAAAAAGCCTCGCAGAGTTTCGCGTCCGCAGACGCGAAAGCCATCAGATTCGTTTTTCCCGGCGGCATGTACGTCGGGAAAAACTCTTTGCGCGAAGCGAGTGTCGGACCGTCCGCTGCAAGCGGTCGGTCCGGCGCAGAGCGAAGCGAATCTATTTCAAAAAAATGACAAAGTCATTTTTTGAGGGTCTCACTGATAGCGATACTGCATCCCGGTATATTGATCCACGCAGCTTAAGAACAGCTCCCTGCTGCGGAATTCCAAAAGCTCGCAGCCCTCTTCCTCATGAAAAGACACGATGCGCCGCCGGGTGTCCACCCAGACGCGCCAAAGGGGGGCGGCCGATACCTGCTTGTCCATGGAAAAAGTCTCCTCTCACACATTCTACTCTATAAGACGCTCCAGGGGTCGGTTTTGTTTCAAAATTTTCATAAAAATTTTACGGGTCCGATTTCTGCCGCTCTATTTCAGCGGCCACGTCGGCGCGGAAGGCGTCCCACGTCTCCGGGTGCTCCACGTAATATTTCGGGCAGACCTTGCCCGTCACGTCGTAATGGCGGATGACCTGCTCGTCGGGACTGAGGCGGTACGTCCGGCACAGCCACGCGGTCAGCTCCACCACCCGGCCATAGGTGACGGGGGAGAACTGCCCGCTCTCGTCCGGGTGGCAGACCTCGATGGAAACGGTGTCGCTGTTGCGGCTGTTGGAGGCGTAGGCGATCTCGTCCAGCGGGACGCACTGGATCACCTCGCCCTCCAGTCCCACGATAAAGTGGCTGGAAGCATAGGTCTCCTCCGCGCCGGAGGACAGGGACTCAAAGTAATTCCGATTGGCCTGAGCGCTGGTGCCCGGGTTGCCCACATAATGGATGACCACGCCCCGCACCCGCTCCAGCGCGTCGCCGGGGCGGGAATAGGGATTCACGCTTAAAAGCTGGGGGTCCACATAGTCCGGCAGCTGGACGGTCTCAGGCGTGCGGAGAAAGTGCGCGGCAGTCAGCACGGCGGCCAGCACCGCCAGCGCGCAGACGGCGAGAGCCGCCGGGCGTCTGCGTGCCCGGCGGCTGCGCCGCCTTCTCCGGTGAGAAACAGTGGTTTGCTGCATGGCTCAGCCTTTCACGATGGCGTAGGTCGTGGCGAAGTCATCCGGATACACCACGTCCGCGGGATACACCACGTCGGCGTCCTCAGAGAGGGCGGTGCCGTCTTGATCGGCGTAGTATTCCGGGTGGTACTGGCGGTTGGTGACCATTCCGCGGTCCGTCAGCAGGCCAAGGGCCTTCAGGCAGGAGACGGTATAGTTCATGCCCGGCCGCAGGGTCACGCTGAGCCAGTCGTAGGAGGTATAGGGCTTTCCGCCCGCGTCCGTTTCATCGATCTGGAAGCTCAGGTCCAGATACATGGCGTACTCGTCGCCGTCGTCTTCATAGAACCAGTTGTAGTGGCCCCACGTGCCTGCCCGCAGGTCCTGCTCCACGGCGGCGAGGATGGCGGAGGCCTCCTGCGCGTTGAGGTCGATGGGCCCGTCGCCTGTTGCGTAGGCAGTGAACGTGCCGCCGTTTGCACGGTAGCGGGAGTCGTTGGCGTGCAGGCGCTTTTGCATCATGGCCTCGCTGTTGACCAGCGCGTCAAGCAGGGCGTCGTAAGTGCCCTCCTGCGCCATGCGGGAGCGGGTCAGGGGCAGGGAATAGTTTCGCTCCACTGTGCGGCCGCTGGGCAGGAAGTAAGAAAGGCGGACCTGTCCCCACGCGATCTCTTCGGTGGTTTCCAGTACGGGGGAGGGTTCATCGTTGATGCGCAGGATATAGTCCCGGTCGTTCACCACGGCCTGATGCAGGGCGAGCACCTGCTCGATCAGCGCGTCGTCCTCTCCGATCCGAAGGGTATAGCTGTTCCCGGCGGTATAGAGTTCGATTTTCGTAAAGGTGCCGCTGGCGGGGACCCGGGACGTAACGCCAAAGGCGTCCAGATGCAGCGCAAGGCACACGGCGGCGCAGGCAACTACCACTGCGGCCAGCCCCGGCCAGCTCCGGCGGAACACCTTCAGGGATTTTTCCAGCAGCATGGAGGCGGCATAGTAGCCGATGGCCCCGGCCACCGCCATGCACACCAGCATGGGCACGGTGTCGAAAAGGGAGCCGCTTTGGAACTGCTGCCAGAACAGCTCGTAGAGCAGCAGGCCGCCCAGCAGGGCAGACAGGCCCGCCGCGCCGTAGCGGAACACGGGCCGCAGCCATCTCACGGCGATCACATCCCCGGCGGATTCACTGCGGCGGGCGCGGTACAGCAGCCACGAAATGCCCAGCAGAACCGCGCCTGCAAGGGCGTACAGCCCCACGATGTACAGCCGATCAATGTTGACGGAGACAAGATCGCTGGAATAGTTGTCCGCGGTCTGCACTTCTTTATAGACAGAGTTCACTTCCATGCGGCTGCAAAGATATACCGTGGGGGACAGCCACTCCGCCGCGCCGCTGTAAGAGGTCACAAGGCCGAAAATGAACCCTCCGGCAAAGACGGAGACCAGCCAGTCCATCAGCACCGCCAGAAAATGCAGCAGGAAATAGATGGCGGGCAGGGCAAAGAGGTTTCCGGTGACAAGGGCGGCGAAGGTGGCGGTGGAGAAATAGAAAAAGCTGTCGGCCAGCACCACGCCGATGGTGGTCAGCAGCGCCGTGAGGCTGAACGCCCTTGTGATAAGCGAGACCAGCACGGCCAGCGCGCCCACGAATACATAGGGGATGAGCATCATCACAAGGCCGGAGAGGAACGTGGTGAAAAACAGTCCCTCCCGCCGGATGGGCAGGGTGTGCATCGCGCCCACGCTGCGGGCGTTATAAAGGTAGCTCCACACCAGCATGGCGCACAGCACCGCGTATAAAAGCGAGAGGATGGGCACGGCGTAGACCGCGCCGGTGTAGTAAATTTCCGTGAGCTCCAGCGGGGAATCGAACAGGGACCCCGCGCCCTTCCGCAGCACCCGGATCAAAAGCGCCAGCGGGAACAGACTGCCCACAAAGGACGTCATGACCCACAGCGGCCAGAAGCGGAAAAGGTTTTTGCAAAACAGGGTCTTATTAAAGAAGGATGTCTTTGACTGCATAGTCCGCACCTCCCAGTTCATAAATAAAGATCTCCTCCAGCGTCAGGGGCACCGCGTCCACCAGCAGCGGGGCATAAGAAGCAAGGCGGGCCGTGGCCTCCTCTGCGCTCATGCGCATGATAAGAGTATGGATGCGGCCGATTTTGCTTGCGTGCAGCACGGGAAGCTCCGGCGGCACGTCGGTCATGCCGTCGGGGAAGACCACCTGCAGCTTGACCATGTTGTCCTGCAGCTGGGCAAGGCTGCGCTCCAGCAGCACCCGGCCGTGGTCCATGATGCCCACGTGGTCGCACACGTCCTCCAGCTCCCGCAGGTTGTGGGAGCTGACCAGCACCGTGGTGCCCCGCTGGGCCACGTCGCCCATCACCAGCGACCATACCTGCCGCCGCATCACCGGGTCAAGGCCGTCCACAGGCTCGTCGAGGATCAGGTAATCCGGCATGCAGCTCAGCGCCAGCCAGAAGGCCACCTGCTTCTGCATGCCCTTGCTCAGGCGGCGGATGGTGCGTTTTTCGTCGATGTTGAATACTTCCTTCAGCTTTTCATAGCGCTGTGTGGAAAAGCTGGGGTAAAAGCCCCGGTAAAAGCGCATCATGTCCCGCACGGAGGACTGCATGAAATAATACCAGTCGTCCGGGATGGCGGCGATGCGGGCCTTGAGCGCCGCGTTTTCCCATACGTTCTGGCTATCCAGTGTCACGGTGCCGCTGTCCGGGCGGAAAATTCCGGTGAGATGGCGGATGAGGGTGGACTTGCCCGCGCCGTTCGGCCCCACCAGCCCATATACGCTGCCCTGCGGCACCAGCAGCGCCGCGCCGTCCAGCGCGGCAAAACCGTCGAACCGCTTGACGAGGTTTTGAACTTCGATCATGGTTGTGCCTCCTTTTTGCTCTCCGCGCGCCGGAGCGTGTCCGGCGCCTCCGCGATCAGGGCTGTCAGCTCCTGCGTGCTCATGCCCAGATACCTCAGCTCCGCCGCCAGCTCCTGCAATTTTTCCATGAGCTCCTTGCGGCGGCTCTCGTCCGCCCCGGCGTTTCCGGCGGCAAAGCTGCCCTTTCCGGGCACGGAGTAGATATAGCCCTCGTTTTCTAGTTCGTTATAGGCCCGCTGGATCGTGTTGGGGTTGATGGAAAGCTGCGTGGCCAGCGACCGCACGGAGGGCAGCTTTTCTCCGGCTGCCAGCGCCCCGGTGACGATCAGCTTGCGCAGTCCATCCTTGATCTGCTCGTAGATGGGGCGGGAGTCCCGGTAGTTGAGACTGACCATCCTGTCACCTCCTGATAAACTGTATTAACTGTACTAGTACGGTTAATGTACCATACCGCCGCGATCCTGTCAAGCCCGTATTTTTTCGGAAAATTTCTCTTTTCCCATGGTAAGAAAGCGGTTTTTTCTCTTTACAATGGGAAAAAGCTGTGATATGCTGGCTAAGCACGCAAATGTGCGAAACGGCCCCGGAGCTTCGCTTTGCGGAACTTCACCGTCCCGATCCGCAGCTCCGCGGGGAATATTTTGAAAGGTGGAAAACACTATGCTGCGCAAAGAACAGAAAACTGCTATTATCGACGCCAACCGCACCCACGAGGGCGACACCGGTTCTCCCGAGGTCCAGATCGCCATTCTGACCGAGCGGATCAACCAGCTCACCGTTCATATGCAGAACAATCCTCAGGACAAGCACTCCAACCGCGGCCTTTTGAAGATGGTCGGCAAGCGCCGCAGTCTGCTGGACTACCTGCAGAAGAAGGACATCGAGCGCTATCGTGCCCTGATCGCCAAGCTGGGCATCCGGAAGTAAGAAGCAACGAGGGTGACGGAGCGGTTCTCCGTCACCCTTTTCTGCGAATTTCAAGTTTTTTTCGCCGGGGGCCGTTGCTTTTTGTGTTTGAAACTGTGCCCGAATTTCGGACATACTTTCAAATACGAAAAGAACTGCTCCCGAGCATCTGAGTAAAGGAGCAATTTTATGTCAACCATTATTACCCATCGGCAGTTCCCCGGCTACCATAAGTATGAGATGGAGCTGGCTGGCCGCCCCCTGACGCTGGAGGTCGGCAAGCTGGCTGAGCTTGCCAACGCCGCCGTTATGGTGGGCTATGGCGACACCCGCGTGTTGGTGTGCGCCACTGCCTCCGCCCGTCCCCGGGACGGCATCGACTTCTTCCCCCTGAGCGTGGACTTTGAGGAGAAGATGTATTCCGTGGGCCGCATTCCCGGCTCCTTCAACCGCCGCGAGGGCCGCCCCGGTGAAAAGGGCATCCTGACCGCCCGCGTCATCGACCGTCCCATCCGCCCCCTGTTCCCCTATGACTTCCGCAACGACGTTTCCATCATGGCCACAGTCATGAGCGTGGACCATGACTGCTCTCCCGAGATCGCGGCCCTGATCGGCACCTCTGCCGCTCTGGCCATTTCCGACATTCCCTGGAACGGTCCCGTGGGCGCCGTGAAGATGGGCCTTGTGGACGGGGAGCTGGTCATCAACCCCACCAGCGAGCAGCGCAAGGTCTCTGATCTGGACGTTACCGTGGTCTCCACGGGCAAGAAGGTGGTCATGATCGAGGCCGGCGCCAACGAGGTGCCCAACGACAAGATGTTCGAGGCCATCCAGAAGGCCCATGAGGAAAACCAGAAGCAGATCGCCCTTATCAACCGGATGGTCAGCGAGATCGGCAAGCCCAAGTTCGACTATCCCCACGCCGCTTTCGATCAGGAGCTGTTCGACGACATCGTGGCCAACTTCATGGACGAGGCCAAGGCCGCCATGGATACCGACGATAAGAACGTCCGCGAGCAGCGCTGGAACGCCATGATCGAAAAGTGGCACGAGAAGTATCTGGACGCTCACCCCGATATGGACCAGTATCTGGAGGAGATCACCTACAAGTTCCAGAAGAAGATCGTCAAGGCATGGCTGCTGGAGGGCCACCGCGTGGATGGCCGCGCCAAAAATGAGATCCGCCCCTTGGCCGCCGAGGTAGGCGTGCTGCCCCGGGTCCACGGCTCCGGCCTGTTCACCCGCGGCCAGACGCAGGTGCTCTCCGTCGCCACGCTGGACACCCTGTCCGCCTGCCAGAAGCTGGACACCATCTGGGAAGAGACCGAAAAGCGCTATATGCACCACTATAACTTCCCCGGCTACTCTGTCGGTGAGGCCAAGCCCGCCCGCAGCCCCGGACGCCGGGAGATCGGCCACGGCGCTCTGGCCGAGCGGGCGCTGCTGCCCGTGATCCCCTCCGTGGAGGAGTTCCCCTATGCCATCCGTGTGGTCAGCGAGGTCGTTTCCTCCAACGGCTCCACCTCTCAGGGCTCCATCTGCGGCTCCACGCTGGCCCTGATGGATGCGGGCGTGCCCATCAAGGCCCCTGTCGCGGGCATTTCCTGCGGCCTGATCCAGGATGACGACGGCTCCTTCACTACCTTTATCGACATTCAGGGTGTGGAGGACTTCCACGGCGAGATGGACTTCAAGGTGGCCGGTACCAAGAAGGGCATCACCGCCATCCAGATGGACCTGAAGAACGACGGCTTGACCATGGAGATCATCAAAAACGCGCTGGACATCACCTATGATGCCCGCTGCCAGATCCTGGACCAGATCATGCTGCCCTGCATCTCCGAGCCCCGGAAGGAAGTTTCCAAGTACGCGCCCAAGATGATCATCATGCACATCAATCCCGACAACATCCGGGATGTCATCGGCAAGGGCGGCTCCGTCATCCAGAAGATCGTGGCCGACACCGGCGCCAAGATCGACATCGACGACGACGGCACCATCCACATCGCCGCGGCGGACGCCTCCGCCTGCGACGCCGCCAAGAAGTGCATCGACGACATTGTGTTCGTCCCCGAGATCGGCAAGCTGTACTATGGCCGCGTGGTGCGCCTGATGACCTTCGGCGCCTTCGTGGAGTTGGCTCCCGGCAAGGACGGTCTGGTGCACATCTCCAAGCTGGCTGACCACCGTATTGAAAAGGTGGAGGACGCCTGCAAGATCGGCGACATGATGTGGGTCAAGGTCACCGACATTGACGAAAAGGGCCGTGTGAACCTGAGCCACAAGGACGCCATGCGCGAGATCGCCGCCAGGGAAGCCAACGGCGAGCGGGCCAAGTAAAACTTTTTCAACGGTCTCAAGCGCCGGATGCATTTGCATCCGGCGCTTTTTTGTGCAGTTGCGATAGTTTCGTTTTTAGTTGCGTTTGTTGCTTTTTTGGAAAGAAGCGTGTAAACTGATAGCATCATCTATCATCATGCTAAGGAGAGCCTTTATGGTATATCTTGTTTGTTCCCTGCTGGGGCTGGGGCTGCTGGGGCTGGACCAGTGGTTCAAGCATTGGATCACGGTGCATCTGCCGCTGGGGGAGACGATGCCCTTCCTGCCCGGATTCATGCAGCTTCGCACCGTGCATAACTACGGCGCGGCGTGGTCCAGTTTTTCCGGGATGCGCTGGCTGCTGGTGGCAGTGACGCTGGCCATCGTGCTGGGGGTGGCCGCGGCGCTGGTGCGGCGGGTGGTGCGCCATCCGCTGGGGGTCTGCGCGGCGTTCCTCATCATCTCCGGCGGCCTTGGCAACATTCTGGACCGCCTGCGGCTGGGGTATGTGGTGGATATGTTCGATTTGCAGTTCATGAACTATCCGGTCTTCAACATTGCCGACTGCTGCATTGTCTGCGGCTGCGCGCTGGGCGTGATCTACTACCTGTGGTTCTACGAAAAATATGACAGGAAGGATGCATCGGATGGAGAAGCTGACGCTTCAGGTAAATAATGACGCGGCGGGCAGCCGGGTGGACGCATGGCTGGCCACCAATCTGGAACATACCTCCCGCTCCGCTGCCCAGCGGCTGCTGGAAGAGGGCCGGGTGACCTGCGGGGAAAAGACGCTGGCCAAAAACGGAAAGCTCTCCGGCGACGAATGGCTGACGGTCTCTCTGCCGGAGCCGGAAACGGTGGACATCGTTCCACAGAACATCCCGCTGGACGTGGTGTATGAGGACGCGGACGTGATCGTGGTGAACAAGCCCAAGGGGCTGGTGGTCCACCCCGCGCCGGGCCATCCGGACGGCACGCTGGTCAACGCCCTGCTCTATCACTGCGGCGCGAGCCTTTCCGGCATCGGCGGCGAGCTGCGCCCGGGCATCGTTCACCGCATCGACCGGGACACCTCCGGTTTGATCATTGCCGCCAAGAACGACGCCGCCCACCAGCGTCTGGCCGCGCAGTTACAGGATCACACCCTCTCCCGGGTCTACCGCTGCATTGTGGTGGGGAATCTGCGGGAGGACGCGGGCACGATGGACGCGCCCATTGGCCGCCACCCGGCGGACCGCAAGAAAATGGCCGTGGTGACCGGGGGCCGCCGGGCCGTGACCCACTGGCGGGTGCTGGAGCGGTTTCAGGGCTTCACCTATGTGGAGTGCCGACTGGAGACCGGGCGTACCCACCAGATCCGGGTGCATATGGCCTATCTGGGCCACCCCATCCTGGGCGACACGGTGTACGGCAGCAAAAAAGCGGTGCCGGGCCTGCAGGGCCAGTGCCTGCACGCCGTGGGGCTGCGGTTCCTCCACCCCCGCACGGGGGAAGCGGTGGAGCTTTCCTGCCCCCTGACGGAGGAATTTCAGACGCAGCTGGATAAGCTGCGGCGGCGCGGCACGGGAATATGATTTTGAGGGAACGGGCGCAGATTTTTTGCTCTGCGGCCGTTCCTTTTGCTTGTGCTTCTTTGGCTTCTATGCTATGATATTTTAGTTAAAGTATCTGTATTTTGGAGGAAAAGGATTTTGGAACGCAAGGAAGTGTTGGTTTCCCCGGAGGCGCTGGACCGCCAGCGGGGGTTTGAAGAGAAGATCCGGGCCATGTTCGCCCAGCGGGAGGCCCATCCCGTGGCCTGTGTGGACACCTTCGGCTGCCAGCAGAACGTGGCCGACGGGCAGCGGCTGATGGGAATGCTGCGCAGCTGCGGTTTTGCCCTGACGGACGACCCCACCGCCGCCGATCTGGTGATTTTGAACACCTGTGCCGTCCGGGAGCACGCCGAGCAGCGGGTGTTCGGCAATCTGGGCGCGCTGACCCACGCCAAAAAGGAAAACCCGGAGATGGTGGTGGCTCTGTGCGGCTGCATGGCGCAGGAGGAGCGGGTTTCCCAGAAGATCAAAAAATCTTATCCGCTGGTGAATCTGGTGTTCGGCCCCCATGCCCTGTGGAAATTCCCGGAGCTTTTGTGGCAGGTGTATGAGACGAGGAAGCGGGTGTTTTCCGTCAGCCCCGAGCACGGCACCATTGCTGAGGGCATCCCCGTGGTGCGGGAGGTGGGCGTGAAGGCGTGGGTGTCCATCATGTATGGGTGCAACAACTTCTGCTCGTACTGCATCGTGCCCTATGTCCGGGGCCGGGAGCGCAGCCGCGACCCCCAGTGCGTGCTGCAGGAGGTGCGGGAGCTGGTGGCGGCAGGCTATAAGGACATCACCCTGCTGGGCCAGAACGTCAATTCCTACGGCAAGGATCTGGACATCGGCTATGACTTTGCCGACCTGCTGGCCGAGATCGACCGCATCCCCGGGGAATACCGCATCCGCTTCATGTCCAGCCATCCCAAGGACGCCACGAAAAAGCTCTTTGACACGATGGCCGCCTGCCCCCACGTTGCAAAGCAGCTGCACCTGCCGTTCCAGTCCGGCAATGACCGGGTGCTTAAGGAAATGAACCGCCGCTATACCCGGGAGCAGTATCTGGAGCTGATCCGCTACGCCAAGTCCGTGATGCCGGAGCTGGTGCTGACCTCCGACGTGATCATCGGCTTCCCCGGCGAGACGGAGGCGGAGGCGATGGACACCGTGTCGCTGGTGCAGGAGGTGGGGTTTGACGCCCTGTTCACTTTTATTTATTCGCCCCGGCCCGGCACCCGCGCGGCGGAAATGCCCGATCCCGCCACCCGGGAGGAAAAGCAGAAGTGGTTCGATAAGCTTCTGGAGGTGCAGAACGGCCAGTCCGCCGCGCTGCACGCGGCCTATGTGGGCAAGACCGTCCGGGTGCTGGTGGACGGAAAGAGCGATGATGAAGTTTTTCCTCTTGCCTCTCGCACCGAGGGCAACCGTCTGGTGCGGCTGAAGGGGGAGGAGAACCTCATCGGCCAGTTTGTGGACGTGAAGATCACGGGAAGCAACACGTGGGCGCTGTACGGCGAGACCGTGTAAGCGCCGGGAACAGAAGGAGGAGGCCCCATGAGGATCGTAACGCTGCTGGAAAATACCGCCTGTGTCCCGGCGCTGTGCGCCGCCCACGGGCTGAGCCTGTATGTGGAAACGCCCCGGCATAAGGTGCTGTTTGACATGGGGCCGGACGAGCGCTTTCTGCGCAACGCGGAGACCCTCGGCATCGATCTGGGGGCGGTGGACGCGGCGGTGCTCTCCCACGGGCATTATGACCACGGCGGCGGCCTGCGGGCTTTCTGCGAGGCCAATACCCATGCGGATATTTTCATCCACATGGACGCTTTCGGGGATTTTTACGCCGCGCAGGCGGGGAAAGAGCCCCGCTATATCGGCCTTGACCCGGAGATCTGGGAGCTGGAAAGCCGCATTGTGCCCACGGCGGACGCTGTGAAGCTGGATGAAGAATTGCAGCTTTTTTCCGCCCTGCCGGATGTCCTTCCGGCAGGGGCGGCGGCAGACGGTATGCTGGTGCGCACGCCGGAGGGGCTGCGGCCCGACCCCTTTACCCATGAGCAGAGCCTGCTGGTGACGGCGCAGGGCAAGGCGGTGCTGCTGGCTGGCTGTGCCCACCGGGGGATCGTGAACATCGTGGCGGCGGCGAAGGAGCGCCTTGGCCGGATACCGGACGCAGTGTTCGGCGGGTTCCACTTCTTTCAGCTTCCGCCGGACGACCCCGCGTCGGCGCGGCTGATCGACGAGACCGGAAAAGCCCTGCTGGAGGGCGGTACGGTCTACTATACGGGCCACTGCACGGGGGAATACGCCTATGAACGGCTGCACGCCATTCTCGGAGACCGCCTGCGGCGGATGTCCGGCGGCACGGCGGTGGAGATTTAAAGAGAAAGACAACGAGGTGATCTCATGGCGGAATTGACCCCCATGATGAAACAATATCTGGAGATCAAAAAGGACAACCCGGATTCCATTTTGTTCTTCCGGCTGGGCGATTTCTATGAAATGTTTGCCGATGACGCGAAGCTGGCCTCCAAAGAGCTGGACCTTGCCCTGACCTCCCGGGACCACGGCAAGCACGCCAAGCCGGAGGAGGAGCGGGTGCCCATGTGCGGCATTCCCTACCACGCCAGCGAATCCTATATTGCCCGGCTCATTGCCAAGGGCTATAAGGTGGCCATCTGCGAGCAGATGGAGGACCCCGCCACGGCCAAGGGGCTGGTGAAGCGGGACATTATCCGGGTGGTCACACCCGGCACGGTAATCGACAGCACCTGTCTGGACGAGAAAAGCGGCAACTTCCTGTGCGGCATCTATGTGGATGAATCCGCCGCAGGTATTGCCTTTTGCGATATTACCACGGGCAAGACCCACCTCACGGCCTTTTCTGGCCGGGAGCGGGTGGAGCACATCATCAACGAGCTGGGGCGCTTTTCCCCGGCCGAGGCGATCTTGAGCCCCGGCGCTTACGCGGAGGGCGCGCTGGTGGACGCCCTGCGGGACAAGCTCTCCTGCCGGGTGGAAGACGGCGGCGAGGGCCGCTTTGCGCTGGACGCGGCGGAAAAGAGCATCCGCCGCCAGTTCGGCGAGGATGCGCAGGCAGGCCCTCCGGCGGCGAAAATGGCACTGGGCGGGCTGCTGCAATACCTGTATGAGACCCAGAAGACCGACCTGAGCCACATCAACGAACTGGACTACTACGAGCAGGGCCGCTTTATGGAGCTGGACCTTGCGGCCCGGCGGAATCTGGAGCTGACGCAGACCCTGCGGGGCAAGGAGAAGAAGGGGAGCCTTCTGTGGGTGCTGGATAAGACCCAGACCTCCATGGGCGCGCGGTGCCTGCGCTCATGGCTGGAGCGGCCCCTCTTGAGCGTGACGGCCATCAGCAGACGCAGCTCCGCCGTGGCGGCGCTGGTGGAAAACACCATCGTGCGGGAGGAGTTGGCCGCCGCCATGAGCGGCCTTGGCGACATGGAGCGGCTGATCGGCCGCATCGTATACGGCACCGCCGGAGGGCGGGATATGGCGGCGCTGCGGGCGGCAATTGAAAAGCTGCCCGCCGTGAAGGCCCAGCTTTCCGCCCTGCATGACAAGCGCCTTGCGGAGCTGACCGACGAGCTGGATACGCTGGAGGACATCGGCGGGCGCATTGCCGCCGCCATCTGCGACGAGCCGCCGTTTTCCGTGCGGGAGGGCGGCTTTATCCGGGACGGCTACCACGAAGAGGTGGACCGCCTGCGCCACATCCTCAAGGGCGGCAAGGGCGTGATGGCCGAAATGGAGGCCAAGGAGAAGGAGCGCACGGGCATCCGCACGCTGAAGATCGGCTACAACAAGGTCTTCGGCTATTACATCGAGGTCAGCAATTCCTTTAAGGATCAGGTACCGGAGACCTATATCCGCAAGCAGACGCTGGTAAACGGCGAGCGGTATATCACGCAGGAGCTGAAGGATCTGGAGCACCAGATCCTCACCGCGTCCGACCGGGTGGTGGCGCTGGAATACGAGCTGTTCACCGCGCTGCGGGAGGAGATTTCCGCCGCCGCGCCCCGCATCCAGAAAACCGCCGCCGCCGTGGCGGAGGCCGACGCGCTGTGCTCCTTTGCCGTGGTGGCGGTGCACAACGGTTACTGCCGCCCGGAGGTGGACGAGTCCGGCGTGATCGAAATTCGGGAGGGCCGTCATCCGGTGGTGGAAAAAGTGCTGAAAGACAGCCTTTTTGTGCCGAACGACACGTTTATGGGCGAAAAGGAAGAGCGGGTTGCCATCATCACGGGTCCCAACATGGCGGGCAAATCCACCTATATGCGGCAGGTGGCCCTGATCGTGCTGATGGCCCAGCTGGGTTCCTTCGTCCCGGCCAAATACGCCCATATCGGTGTGGTGGACCGGATCTTCACCCGCATCGGCGCCAGTGATGACCTTTCGGCAGGGCAGTCCACCTTCATGGTGGAAATGACGGAGGTGGCGGACATTCTCCACCACGCCACGAAAAATTCCCTGCTGATCTTGGACGAGATCGGCCGGGGAACCTCCACCTTTGACGGTATGTCCATTGCCCGGGCGGTGCTGGAATATTGCGCCGACCGCAGGCTGCTGGGGGCGAAAACGCTGTTCGCCACCCATTACCATGAGCTGACGGAGCTGGAAAATACCCTGCCCGGCACAGTGAATTACTCCATCGCCGTGAAGGCAAAGGGGGAGGACATCATCTTCCTGCGCAAGATCGTTCCCGGCGGGGCCGACCGCAGCTACGGCATCGAGGTGGCCAAGCTGGCGGGGCTGCCGGACAAGGTGGTCCAGCGGGCCAAAACGGTTTTGAAGCAGCTGGAGGAGGAAAACGGCGTGCAGTATACCGCCGCCCGGAAAGAGGACGATCAGGTGTCGCTGGGGTCCATGGCTGAGGGCGAGGTGCTTGCCGCCATCCGCCGCTGTCAGGTGGAGACGCTGACGCCTATCGAGGCCATGAGCCTGCTCTATGAGCTGCACCAGAAGCTGAAGTAAGGGAGGACGCCATGGCAAAGCATTCTTCTGCGGCATATATGACCTCTGGCGAGCAGATCGCAGGCGTGGTGTTTTTCGTGCTGTATCTGCTGGTGCTGCCCCTTGTGTCCGCGCCGTTTTTCGACCTTGTGCAGCGGCTGCTGGGCATCACCCTTTCCGCAAGCGTTCGGGCCATGCTGTATGCCTATATCCTCTTCGCCGTGACGGTGGTGATCTTCCACGGGTATCTGGCGGAGACCACCCGCCGTCTGGTGGACGGACCGGGCCATGCGGTGCAGACGCTGGCCATGGGGCTGGTGGGGGTCTACGGACTCAACGAACTTTTTTACCGATTGACGAAGCTGGCCCTTGCCAACCGGGTGAACCTGAACGACGGGCTTCTATCCGCCGACGGGAACGGCGCTGCCGGGGTGACGCTTTTGATCGTGATCCTGCTGACGCCCGTGGTGGAGGAAACGCTGTTCCGCGGGCTGGTGTTTGGAAACCTGCGGGGCAAGGGGCGCATCCTTGCCTATGGGGTCAGCTGCGTGCTCTTCGCCCTGTCCCGGGTGTGGGGACTGGCCTCCGGCGGCAGTTATGACGCGGCGTTCTGGCTGCGCCTTGCCCAGTATCTGGCCCCGGGCGCGGTGCTGTGCTGGTCGTATGACCGCAGCGGCACGCTGTGGACGCCCATCGGCATCCACGCCGCCTTCAACGCCTTGCACGTGTTAGTGGGAACGTAAAATTATTGACCATAACGAGAGTAGAGAGTGGGATTTTGTGAATTTTTTAGATGTATTCGGGGAAATGCTGGTCATCTTATTCTGCATGGCCGCAGGTTTCCTTTCTCATAAGCTGGGGTATCTGGGCGGCGGCACGGACAGGGGGCTTTCCAAGCTGATCCTGAACGTGACCATGCCGTGCCTGATCATAGGTTCGGTGGCCACAGGAGACACATTGCCTGAGGCCGGGGAAATTCTGACCGTTTTAAAGGTCGCCGCCGTGTATTACGGGCTGGGGCTGCTCTCCGCCGCCTTTGTGCCCAAGCTGCTGGGCGGAACGGACAAGCAGCAGGGCGTGTGGCGCTATACGCTGGTGTTTTCCAACATGGCGTTCATCGGCTATCCGGTGTCGGTGGCGCTGTTCGGGCCGGAGGCCCTCTTTTACGCAGTGATCCTTGTGATGCCCTTCAACCTGCTGTCCTATTCTCTGGGGCCGCTGATGCTGGCCGGACAGGCAAAGTTCCGCTGGCAGCAGCTTACGTCCCCGTGCATCGTCGCCTCGGTGGCGGCGCTGGTGGTGGCGCTGGGCCGCATCCGCCTGCCTGCCATCGCGGGGGAGTGCCTGAACCTTGTGGGCGGACTGACCACGCCCCTTTCGCTGCTGGTGGTGGGGTCGCTGCTGGCAGAGCTTCCTTTCCGGCAGGCCTTCACCTCGCCCCGGCTGTGGGCGCTGATGGCGGTGCGGCTTCTGGCGCTGCCTGCCGTGCTGTGGCTGCTGCTGGGCTGGACGGGCATCGGCACGCCGCTGGTGGCGGGCATCGCCGTGATCCTCATGGCCATGCCTACGGCGGTCAACGGCAGTATGCTGGCCATGGAGTACGGCGGCGATACCGAGTGCATGGCCCAGAGCATCTTTTTGACTACGCTGATGTCCATTGTGACCATCCCGGTTCTGGCGGCAGTATTACTGTAAGGAGGATGCTATGCCCCATATTCAACAATTACCCTCTCATGTGGCCGACCTGATCGCCGCTGGTGAGGTGGTGGAGCGCCCCGCCAGCGTGGTGAAGGAAGTGGTGGAAAACGCCATCGACGCGGGGGCTTCCGCCGTGGTGGTGGAAATTCGCCGGGGCGGCATGGGTCTCATCCGGGTGACGGATAACGGCTGCGGCATCGCCCCCGGCGAGCTGCCCACGGCCTTTCTGCGCCACGCCACCAGCAAACTGCGCGGCGCGGAGGACCTGGGGAGGATCGGCACGCTGGGCTTCCGGGGCGAGGCGCTGGCGGCCATTTCCTCGGTCAGCCGGGTGGACATCCTCACCCGGGAAAAGGGGGCGGAGAACGGCGCGTCGCTGCATCTGGAGGGCGGCGTCTGCGGTGCTGTGGAAGAGGCCGGAGCGCCGGAGGGTACCACCATCGCCGTGCGCGACCTGTTTTTCAACACCCCGGCCAGACTGAAATTCATGCGCAAGGACAGCGCTGAGACTGCCGCCGTGGCGGGCTTGATGCAGCATCTGGCACTGAGCCACCCCGATGTGTCCTTCAAATTCATCAAAGACGGCGTGGAAAGCCTTCACACCCCCGGCGACGGGAAGCTGGAATCCGCCGTTTACGCCGCGCTGGGCCGGGACTTTGCCCGGGGGCTGGTGCGTGTGGAGGGCCGGGGCGGCGACATCGCCGTCAGCGGTTATGTCACCGCGCCGCTGATGGGCAGGGGCTCCCGCACCATGCAGACGTTTTTCGTCAACGGGCGGTTCATCAAGTCCCAGCTGCTGACGGCGGCGCTGGAAGAGGGCTACCGCAACCAGATCATGAAAGGCAAATTCCCCGGCTGTGTGCTGAATGTCACGCTTCCGGTGACGGCGGTGGACGTGAACGTCCACCCCGCAAAGACACAGGTGAAGTTTGCCCGGGAGCGGGAGGTATTCGACGCGGTGTACCACACCGTGTTGGACTGTCTGGATGCGCCCCGCGCCCCGGAGACAGCGGCGAAGCCTGCCGCCCCCGCTGCGGCGCAGCCGCCGCGTGGCGCGGTCAGTGCCACGCCCGCGCCGCGGCAGGACTTTTTCCGCACCATGGATGCCGCTGCTTTCCGGCAGCAGCAGGCGGAAAAAAGCGGCGCGAAGACGCCGCCCCCCATGCCCGCGTGGAACACGGAGCTGCGGACGACTGCCCGTGTGGCGGACAGCGCCCCCATAAGGCCTGCCTATCAGGTCCAGCGCCCGGTGGGAAGCGCCCTTGGAAGGCCGCCGGAGTCGGCGGCAGCGCGGCGGGAAGCACCCGCCGCCCCCGCGCCGGAGCCCGCGCCCCGGCCTATTCCGCCCCGGCCCTTTGTCCCGGCCATCCCGCCGGAGCAGCAGGAACTGAATTTGCCGGGGCAGACCACGCTGGAGCCGGAAAAGGAGGCCCCGTGGCGCATTGCCGGGGAGGTGTTGCACACCTACATCGTCTGCGAGAGCGCGGCGGGGGACGTGTGGCTGATCGACAAGCACGCCGCCCATGAGCGGGTGAATTTCGATCGCCTGAAGCATGCGAAAACGCCCCCCATGCGCCAAACGCTGCTCCAGCCCATCGCGGCGGAGCTGAGCCGGGAGGACGGGGCGCTGCTGCTGGAGAACCTGCCCCTTTTGGAACAGTTCGGCTTTGGCTGCGAGGACTTTGGCGACAGCGCCGTGCTGGTGCGGGAGGTCCCGGCGGACATCGACGCGGCCGACGCGGTGGCCACGCTGGAGGAGTTTGCGGAAAACCTGCGCACGGGCCGCAGCTTGGAGGAAAAGCGGGAAAACCTGCTGCACACCATGGCCTGCAAGGCCGCCATCAAGGGCGGCTGGACCAGCGACGAGCGGGAGCTGCGGGTTCTGGTGGACCGGGTGCAAAGCGGCGAGATCCGCTACTGCCCCCATGGCCGCCCCGTGGCGGTGAAGCTGACGAAATACGAGCTGGAAAAAATGTTCAAACGGGCGTGAAGCCCTTTATTGACCGGATCAAGGAGGAGCGATACGATGAAATTGCTGTTTGTAAACTGCTGTATCAGCCAGCGGGGGCAGGGCTCCCGCACCCATGCGCTGGCGCAGGCGTTTGTGGACCGATTCTGCGAAACACACCCGGGCACCGAGGTGGAAACGGTGACGCCGGAGACGCTGCTGGCGCTGAAGCCCTTTAACGTGGAAATGCTCAACGAGCGGGACGCGCTGGCCTCCGTGCAGGCGTGGGACGCCCCGGTCTATGACCTTGCCCGCCAGTGGCGCGGGGTGGACGCCATCGTGGTGGCCGCGCCGTTCTGGGATCTGTGCTATCCCACCGCGCTGCGGACGTATATCGAGTATATCTCCGCTTGCGGGCTGACGTATCACTATGACGAGACGGGCTGCCGCGGCACCTGCTGCGCTTCTAGCCTGACCTATCTCACCTCCGGCGGCGACGTGGAGCAGGAGGACAGTGTGGGCGTGATCCACTGGCGGCAGCTGGCGGCCATGTTCGGCATCCCCCGGTTCGACTATGTGTTTGCCGGAGGGCTGGACGCCCACCCCGAAACGGCGCAGGAGCAGCTTGCCGGGGCCTGCGCCCTTGCCCGGACGCTTGCGGAAAACCTGTAAATCCCGGGGCGCGCGCCCTGAAACCAATCATATCAAGGAGGAGACTGCCATGTTATTGTTTGTGGACTGCTGTATCAGCTACCGGGGAGACCGCTCCCGAAGCCATGCCCTGTGTGAGGCCTTTCTGGAAAGCTATAAAAAGACCCATCCGGCAGAGGACATTGAGGTGGTGAATCTTCAGCGCATGGCCCTCAAGCCCTTCGACCAGATCAGCACCGACGACCGCAACGCTCTGCGCAACGTCAAGGCCTTTGACGCGCCGATATTCAAGCTGGCGCGGCAGTTCCGCCGGGCCGACCGCATCGTCATCGGCGCGCCGCTGCGGGACCTGACGTTCCCGGCCATGCTGCGGGTGTACATCGAGTATGTCTGCGTGCGGGAGGTCACCTATCACTACGATGAAAACGGCGTCTGCCGGGGCGACTGCATGGCGGGCAAGCTGGCCTACCTCACCGTCAGCGGCGGCGAGGAGCAGGCGGAGAACCTGGGCACCGAGTATTGGCGCAGACTCTGCCAGCGCTTCGGCATTCCGGAGTTTTACCATGTGGAGGCCTACGGGCTGGACACCCGCCCGCAGGAGGGCGGCGCCATCATGGCCGCGGCCTGCGAAAAGGCCCGGGCACTGGTGGAAACATTCTGAGAAAACCGGAGAGGAGGGAGATCATGCCACCGAAGATCGTCTGCGTTGTGGGCCCCACGGCCTGCGGCAAGACCACGCTGGGCGTGCGCATCGCCCAGCGCTGTAACGGGGAAGTGGTCTCCGCCGATTCCATGCAGATCTACCGGGGCATGACCATCGGCACCGCCGCCCCCACCGCAGAAGAGATGGAGGGCGTTCCCCACCACATGGTGGCGGTGGCCGACCCTTCCGAGCAGTGGTCCGCCGCCCGCTATGCCGAAACGGCCATCCCCATTGTGGACGACATTCTGCGCCGCGGCAGGCTCCCGGTGCTGGTGGGCGGCACGGGGCTGTGGCTGGACGCGGTGGTCCGGGGCCACGGCTTTGCCGGGGGCTGCGCCGGGGGCCGGGTACGCGGGGAATTGCAGGCGCGGCTGGAGCGGGAGGGCATTGCCCCGCTGCTGGAGGAGCTGCGCCGAATCGACCCGGAGACTGCCGCCCGGCTGCACATCGCCGATGAAAAGCGCATCCTCCGGGCGCTGGAGGTCTATTATGAAACGGGGGAGACCATCTCCGCCCACAATGCCGCCACCCGCGCCCTGCCGTCCCGATATGACGCGGTGTGGATCGGCCTGCGCTTTGCGGACCGACAGGAGATGAAGGCCCTGATCGACCGCCGAGTGGATAACATGGCCGAGGCGGGACTGGTGGAGGAGGTGGAGCGGCTGCTGGCAAGCGGCCTGCCCCGCAGCGCCACCGCCCTGCAGGCCATCGGCTATAAGGAGTTTCTGGCAGTGGCCGACGGCACGGCCACCGTGGAAGAGGCGCTGGCCGAGGTGAAGCTGCGCTCGCGGCAGTATGCCAAGCGGCAGCTCACCTGGCTGCGGCGCAACCCGGCCATCCACTGGATCGAGTGGAAGGGCGGGCGCGATTTTGATCGTGCCGTGCAGATTTCGACAGAAATCCTGACCGCTGAGGGCGTATGCTAGCCTAAAGCGGACGAGATATCGTCCGGTAAACAAGAAAAAAGGAGCGGACGGTATGTTGAACAAAGCGAATTTGCAGGATATTTTTCTTCTTCGGGTCAAGCGGGACCGGGTGCCCGTGACCATGTTTTTGATGAACGGCTTTCAGATGCGGGGCGTCATCACGGGGTTTGACGCCTTTGTGGTGGTGCTGGACAGTGAGGGCCGCCAACAGGTGATCTATAAGCACGCGATCTCTACCATTGCGCCGCTGCGGAACGTGGAGTTGGGGGAGGAGCCTTCCGTGTAAGGCCCCCGCCCGCCCCGCTCCGGGCGGATAACAGCTTGTCGAAAAAGTGGCGAAGCCGTTTTTTCGACAGGCTGAAATGGAGTATTCTATGAAAAACAATTCTCTTGGCACAAAGCTCCTGATGACCGCGGTCACGCTGGTGCTGCTGGCCTATTTCGGGCTTCAGGCGTATAACTATTTTTCCTCCCCGCTGATGACCACGCTGGTATATAACTATCAGGTGGAAGAGAGCGTGAGCCTTTCCGGCTTTGTGGTGCGGCAGGAGCAGCTGCTCACCGACGAGGGCAGCGGCCTTCTGCGCCTGCAGCGGGAAGAGGGCGAGCGGGTCAGCCGGGGCGGCGCGGTGGCGTCGGTCTACGCCGATCAGGCGTCGCTGGACCGACAGACGGAGATCGCCGCGCTGGAGAGCCGCATCGAGCAGATCCGCTATGCCCAGGAGGCCAGCGACAGCTCCGAGGCCTCGAAAAAGCTGGACGCGCAGATCCTCAGCAGCATTGTGAACCAGCGCAGGTGCCTTGCCGCCGACCAGCTGGCAAAGGCCGATAATTATGGCAGCAAGCTCAGGGCGCTGGTGCTCAAGCGGGACTATACTTATACCGGGAGTGAGGACCTCACCGGGCAGTTGGAGACCTTACAGGCCCAGCTCAAGGACCTCCGGGCCCAGAGCGTGTCCTCCGTGCGTACCATTACGGCTCCGGCCTCCGGGCTGTACTCCGCCGTGGTGGATGGATATGAGTCCGTGCTCACGCCGGAGATGCTCTCCTCCCTCACGCCCTCCGCCCTCAGCGCGCTGCGCCCGGCGGAGGTCAGCTCCTCCGGTGTGGGGAAGCTGATCCTGGGCGACACGTGGTACTATGCCGCCGCCATGCCGGTCTCGGACGCGGAAAAGCTGAAAGAGCGGTCCGACGCCCTGCAAAGCGCGGGCAAAACGTTGACGCTGCGCTTTGCCAAAAGCGTGGAGCGGGACCTTCCGGTCAGCGTTTTGTCGCTGGGGGAGGCGGAGAACGGCCGCTGCGTGGTGGTGTTCCAGAGCCGGAGCTACCTTGCCCAGCTGACGCTGCTGCGCCAGCAGAGCGCGGAGGTGATCTGGGACAGTGCGGAGGGCATCCGTGTGCCCAAGGAGGCGCTGCGGGTGGACACCCAGACCACCGAGCAGGAGGACGGACAGAGTACCGAGACCCGCACCACCGGGGTTTACTGCGTGGTGGGCATGGAGGCCCGGTTCAAGCCGGTGGAGGTGCTGTATAACGGCAGCAGCTTCCTGCTGGTCCGCGCCGCCGCCCCAGAGGACCGGGAAAATCTGCGGCTGCGGCCGGGGGACGAGGTCATCATCACGGCAACCGACCTGTATGACGGAAAGGTCATCGGGCAAAAGGGATAGAGAATTAAGAAAAAGAGAGGCTTGAGAACTATGTCGATCGCAGAAAATATTGCCCGGGTGCGCGAAGAGATCGCCGCGGCTGCCGCCGAGACGGGCAGAGCGCCGGAGGAGATCACGCTGGTGGGCGCCAGCAAGATGAACGACGCGGAGGCCTGCCGTCAGGCCATTGCCGCGGGCATCGACGCACTGGGGGAAAACCGGGTGCAGGAGATGACGGCCAAGCTGGCGGAGAACGCCTATGACGGCGCGCCGCTGCACTTCATCGGCCACCTGCAGCGCAACAAGGTCAAGCAGGTAGTGGGCAAGGCCGTGCTGATCCAGTCCGTGGGCTCCATGGAGCTGCTGGACGAGATCGAAAAGGTGGCCGCCGCCCACGATCTGGTGCAGGATGTGCTGCTGGAGGTAAACGTGGGGGAAGAGGAAGCCAAAAGCGGCTTTGCCCCTGCCGACACCGAGCGGGCCGCGCAGGCGGCGCTGTCCAAGCCCCATGTCCGGGTGCTGGGACTGATGACCATTCCCCCCGCCCATGCGGATCGGGAGGAGAATATGCGGTATTTTAAGGAAGTCCGGGCGCTTTATGTTGACATCAATGAGAAAATGTTCCATAATAGTTTTAAATATCTGTCCATGGGCATGAGCGGCGATTTTGCGGACGCCATTCGCTGCGGCGCCAACATGGTCCGGGTGGGCACCGCCATCTTCGGCGCCCGCAACTACACTTGAGGGAGCGCCTCAAGGAGGATGAGAGCATGAGCATTATTGATGAACTGAAAAAGCTGACCCACACCTATGAGGATGAGGACGAGGAATTTGAAGAGCTGGAAGAGCCCGCCCGCACCGGACGGGACGCCTTCGAGGACCGCCGGGTCAAATCCGAGGAGCGGCGCAATAAGGTGGTCAACATCCACGCCACCACCCAGCTGAAGGTGGTGCTGGTCAAGCCGGAGCGGTTCGAGGCCGCCTCGGAGATCGCTGACCAGCTCAAGGACAAGCGGACGGTGGTTTTGAATCTGGAATCCACCAATAAGGACATTGCACGCCGCCTGATCGACTTTCTTTCCGGCGTGGCCTATGCCGGAGAGGGCAAGATCAAGCGCATTGCCGCCAATACCTACATCATCACGCCCTACCATGTGGATATTGAGGGCGATCTGATCGACGAGCTGGAAAATAACGGGCTTTATTTTTAAAACCTGAACGGATTTCATACCTTTCGCGTCTGCGGACGCGAAACTCTGCGAGACTTTTTGATAAGCTGTTTTACTTCTGAGAAATACATACGGGGGGTAACAAGGGATTATGCTGACACCGCAGGAGGTCTCCACCCACGCCTTTACCAAGGCGGTCATGGGCGGATACAATATGGCCATGGTCGATGAGTTCCTCGACGAGCTGACCGACGATTACACGGCCCTTTATAAGGAAAACGCGGCGCTGAAGGCCAAGCTGAAGGTGCTGGTGGAAAAGGTGGAGGAATACCGCTCCACAGAGGACGCCATGCGCGCCACGCTGCTCACGGCGCAGAAAATGGCCGATTCCATTGTGCACGAGGCCGAGGAAAAGCGGGATCAGTTGCTGGCGCAGGCCGAGTCCGGCGCCCGGGAAAAGGTGGAGGGCTACCGCCGGGAGCTTGGCGACGCGGAAGAGCGCCTGCGGCAGGGCCAGCTGGAGCTTTCCAAGTTCATTGCCGCCACCCGGAACCTGTGCAGTCAGGAGCTGAGCTTCCTTGAAAAGCTGCCCCAGCTCCCCGTGTCGGAGAGCGCGCCTGCAAGCAGCGCCCCGGTGGAGGAGATCGAAGAAAAGGTGATGGCCTCCTTTGAAGAGCCTGCCCAGCCCCAGAGCGACGCTGCGCCTGTTGCTGAGGAGAGCCCGGAAAAGCCTGCGGAAAAAGTGGAGACCGCCTATCCGGAGGGCGACCCCTTTGCGCGCCACGAGGATCTGGAGGCGACCCGCCGGATCAATCTGGACGACCTGAAGTTTGGCCGCAACTATACCGGGGAGTAAATAATGACTTTGTGTAAAAGCGGCCGTAAGAGCCGCTTTTGCGCTATCCTGCCGGACTGTCAAGGAGGAATGCCGCTGTGGAAAAGCCGATCATCGCCTTTTTGTATGACTTTGACAAGACGCTGTGCACCACGGACATGGAGGACTATACCTTCATCCCCAGCCTTGGCATGACGCCAGCGGAGTTCTGGGCGAAGGCCAACCGTTTTGGCCACGCCAAGGGGATGGACGGCATCCTTGCCTATATGTTCACCATGCTGCGGGAATCGGAGGCGCGGGGACGGCCCTTTACCCGGGAGAGCCTGCGCCGGATGGGGCAGGACATTGTGCTCTTTCCCGGCGTGCAGGACTGGTTTGGCCGCATCACCGCCTTTGGGGAAGACTTGGGGGTGGAGGTGGAGCACTATGTGATCTCCTCCGGCTTGCGGGAGATCATTGAGGGCTGCGGCATCAGCGGCGCGTTTCGGGAGATTTACGCCAGCGAGTTTTATTACGACGGACAGGGCCGCCCCGTCTGGCCCAAGCTGACCGTGAACTTCACCGCCAAGACCCAGTTCGTTTACCGTATCAACAAGGGCGTGCTGGATGTTTCTGACGATAAGACGCTCAACGATTCCATGCCGGACGACAGTAAGCGGGTGCCCTTCACCAACATGATCTATATTGGCGACGGCCTTTCCGACGTGCCCTGCATGAAGATGATGCGGGCCTATGGCGGGCAGGCTATCGCCGTGTATCAGCAGGCCAACCGGGTGGGCGTGGAAGAGCTGCTGGCCAAGGGGCGGGTGGATTTTATCTTCCCTGCGGATTACAGCGAGGGCACCGCGCTGGACCTGACGGCCAAGAATATCATCCGCAAAATGGCCATTGCGGACCGCCTGTGGGAAGAGAACAGCCGCCAGCTCCGCTCTATCGGCGGCGACGTGCTGCCGGATCAGGTGGGACTTTTCTGAAAAAAATGCTTTACACGCCGTATAGTTTTTGGTAAACTATACGGCGTGTTATTGAATGAAAGGAAGAGAGAAAGAATGGCTTCCACCTCTGAATTTTCCCGCACCCTGTCCCTGCTGCGCAAGGAACGGGGCGTTTCCCAGCGGACGGCCGCCGGGGACCTTGGCATTTCCCAGGCACTGCTGAGTCACTATGAAAACGGCGTCCGGGAGCCGGGGCTGAGCTTTGTGGTCAAGGCCTGCGACTATTACCACGTGTCCGCCGATTTTATTCTGGGCAGGACCCTTTCCCGGGAGGGCAGCATGCTCACCTCAGAGGAAATTTTGAATGCCGCCGAGCCGGGCAACATTTTGCAGGGCAGTGTGTTGGCTACGCTGCAAAGCAAGCTGATCTCCGGCGCGGTGGGCGTGCTGTTCGGCCTTCTGGGCAAGCTGGGGGACCGGGCGGCCATCAACGCCGCTGCCGACTATCTGGGCGGCGGGGTCTATCAGCTCTACCGCCATTTTTACCGCTGTGCCGGGGCCAATGAGGACTATTTCGCGCTGGACAGCGGCGACTGCACCATGGATGTGGCCGAGGCCGACCGCAAGCTCTCCGAGGTGCGCTATGCCCACGCCCTGCGGGAGCGGGCGGAGAACAAGGACCCCTTTCCCGACCTTGCGCCGGAGGCCCTTACTGCCGCCTATCCCGGCCGCAGCCAGAGCCTAACGCAGGTGCTGAGCACGGCGGATTCCCGGATGAACGGCCTGACCCAGCGCTGAGCGCTGGGCCGCGGGGCCAGAAGATCGAATCAATGCGCCATGCGGTGCGTCCCGCGTCTGCGGGGCGGCGCGTGGGCCTGCCTATGGAGGTTATAGCAAGATGACAAAGCAATCCAATATCCGCAATTTTTCCATTATCGCGCACATCGACCACGGCAAGTCCACGCTGGCGGACCGACTGCTGGAAAAGTGCGAGGCCGTCAGCCAGCGGCAGATGGAAAGTCAGCTGCTGGACAATATGGACCTGGAGCGGGAACGGGGCATCACCATCAAGGCCCGCGCCGTCCGGCTGAACTACAAGGCACAGGACGGCGAGGTCTATGAGCTGAACCTCATCGACACGCCGGGCCATGTGGACTTTAACTATGAGGTGTCCCGGTCCCTTGCCGCCTGCGAGGGGGCGGTGCTGGTGGTGGATTCCACCCAGGGCGTGGAGGCTCAGACACTGGCCAACACCTATCTTGCCATGGAGCATGATCTGGAGATCCTGCCCGTGTTCAATAAGATCGACCTGCCCGCCGCCGACCCCTTGAAAGCAAAGCATGAGGTGGAGGATATTATCGGCCTGCCCGCTATGGACGCGCCGGAAATTTCCGCGAAAATGGGCATCAATATTGACGCCGTGCTGGAGGATGTGGTGAAAAACGTGCCCGCCCCCACCGGGGATATCAACGCCCCCCTCAAGGCGCTGATCTTTGACAGCCAGTATGACAGCTACCGGGGCGTCATCGTCTATATGCGGCTGATGGAGGGCTCGATCCGCACCGGACAGAGCGTGAAGCTGATGGCTACCGGGGCCACCTATCAGGTGGTGGAGTGCGGCCACCTGCTGCCGCTGGGACTGGAGCCCTGCAACGCGCTGGAGGCCGGAGAGGTGGGCTATTTTACCGCCTCCATCAAAAACGTGCAGGATACCCGGGTGGGCGACACCGTGACCGACGCGGCAAGGCCTACCGCCGAGGCCCTGCCCGGTTACCGCCCCGTGCAGCCCATGGTCTACTGCGGCATTTACACGGAGGACGGCAGCAAGTACCCCGACCTGCGGGATGCGCTGGAAAAGCTGCGGCTCAACGACGCCTCCCTAAGCTTCGAGCCGGAGTCCTCCGTGGCGCTGGGCTTTGGCTTCCGCTGCGGCTTTTTGGGAATGCTCCACATGGAGGTCATTCAGGAGCGGCTGGAGCGGGAATTTGATCTGGATCTGGTTACCACGCTGCCCTCCGTCATTTACAACGTCTATAAGACCGATGGCACGCTGGTGCGGGTGGACAATCCTCATAACTACCCTGACCCCGCGTCCATCGAGCGGGCGGAGGAGCCGTATGTCAAGGTCTCCATCATCTCGCCCAACGAATATGTGGGCAACATCATGCCCCTGTGCCAGACCCGCCGGGGCGAGTTCAAGGATATGCAGTATCTGGACACCAATCTGGTGGAAATGCATTACCAGATGCCCTTGAACGAGATCATTTACGATTTCTTTGACACGCTGAAGGCCGCCACCCGGGGCTATGCCTCGCTGGACTATGAGCTTTCCGACTACCGTCCCAGCGAGCTGGTAAAGGTGGACCTTCTGCTCAACGGCGACAAGGTGGATGCCCTTAGCTTCATTGCCCACCGGGACAAGGCCTATCCCCGCGCCCGCAAGCTGTGCGAGAAGCTGAAAGAGAACATTCCCCGCCAGCTCTTTGAAATTCCCATTCAGGCGGCCATTGGCGGCCGGGTCATTGCCAGGGAGACCGTCAAGGCCATGCGCAAGGACGTGCTGGCAAAGTGCTACGGCGGCGACGTGACGCGGAAGAAGAAGCTGCTGGAAAAGCAGAAGGAGGGCAAGAAAAAGATGCGCTCCCTCGGCACGGTGCAGGTCCCTACGGAGGCATTTCTGGCCGTCCTCAAGCTGGACGAGTAAGATATTTCGAACAAGTGGCACAGCCACTTGTTCGGCGGTTCGGGGCGGCGCGTAGCGCCGCCTTTTTTTGCGGGAGCAGGAGAGAAACAACGGAAAATAGGTCGACCTTCGCAAAAATGCACAAAAAGTATTACCTATGGTGAGAGAAAGTTTACTGTATAAATTGCGGGGAAGCGTTGACTGTTGGGGGAAAAACCATCATAATAACAGGGATAACGAAAAATGGGTAAATACGGGCAAAAGGCAGGAGGAAGTATGAAAAAGGGCTATTTGGTGCTTCAGGACGGCCAGATTTTCGAGGGCGTCCGCTTTGGCGCAGACGCCGCTGCCGTGGGAGAGCTGGTGTTCACCACGGGTATGTGCGGCTATATCGAAACGCTGACCGATCCCAGCTATGCGGGGCAGATCGTCATGCAGACCTATCCGCTGATCGGCAATTATGGCATCATTCGGGAGGATTTCGAGGGTGCTTGCTGCGTGAAGGGCTATGTGGTGCGGGAGGTGTGCGACGCACCCTCCAACTTCCGCACGGACTGCGATCTGGACACCTATCTCAAAGAGCAGGGGGTGCCGGGGCTTTACGGCGTGGATACCCGGGAACTGACCCGTATCATCCGGGAGCACGGCGTGATGAACGCCACCATCTGCGACGAGGTGCCCGCCGACCTTACGGCGGTGAAGACCTACGCCGTCACGGGCGTGGTGGAGGCCGTTTCCTGCAAGGCTCCGTCCGTCCACCCGGCGGAGGGGGAAGAGCGCTTCCATGTCTCCCTTCTTGACTACGGCGCTAAGCGCAACATCGTGCGGGAGCTGCAAAAGCGGGGATGCACCGTCACCGTGCTGCCTGCCGCCACGTCGGCGGAGGAGGTCCTTGCCGCCCATCCCGACGGCGTGATGCTCTCCAACGGCCCCGGCGACCCGGTGGAAAACGTCTATCAGATCGAGCAGATCAGAGCGCTTTTGGGCAAGGTGCCCATGTTCGGCATCTGCCTTGGCCACCAGCTCACGACGCTGGCCGCCGGGGGCAGGACCTATAAGCTCAAATACGGCCACCGGGGCGTGAACCAGCCCGTCCGGGACGTGGCGGGCACCCGTACCTACATCACCAGCCAGAACCACGGCTACGCGGTGGATTCCGACACGGTGAAAATGGGCCGCATCAGCTTTGCCAACGCCAACGACGGCACCTGCGAGGGCATCGATTACCCGGAGCTGAAGGCCTTCACGGTGCAGTTCCACCCGGAAGCCTGCACCGGGCCCAAGGATACTTCCTTCCTCTTCGACCGATTTATTGACCTGATGAAAGGCGGTGCACTGTAATGCCTCTGGATACTTCCATTCGAAAAGTTCTTGTGATCGGCTCCGGCCCCATCGTCATCGGGCAGGCCGCCGAGTTTGACTATGCCGGAGCGCAGGCCTGCCGCATTCTGAAGGAGGCAGGGGTCAATGTGGTGCTGTGCAACTCCAACCCCGCCACCATCATGACCGATCAGGCCATGGCGGATGAAATTTATCTGGAGCCCCTGACCACGGAAACCATCAAGCGCATCATCCTCAAGGAGCGGCCCGACTCCATTCTGGCGGGCCTTGGCGGCCAGACGGGCCTGACGCTGGCCATGCAGCTGGACAAAGAGGGTTTTTTGCAGGCGCAGGGCGTGCGGCTGCTGGGCACGGATGCCGCCGTGATCTCCCGGGCAGAGGACCGGGAGCTGTTTAAAGAGGCCATGGCGGAGATCGGCCAGCCTGTCATCGCCTCGGACATTGCCGAGACGGTGGAGGACGCCCTCAAGGTGGCCGGACGCATCGGCTATCCCGTCATTGTCCGCCCGGCCTTCACACTGGGCGGCGCAGGCGGCGGCGCGGCCGCCAACGAGGCGGAGCTGCGCATCATCGCCCAGACGGGTCTGGACGCCTCGCCCATTACCCAGATTCTGGTGGAAAAGGCCATTTTCGGCTGGAAAGAGATCGAATTTGAGACTATGCGGGATGGCGTGGGCAACGTGATCGCCGTCTGCTCCATGGAAAATCTGGACCCCGTGGGCGTGCACACCGGCGACTCCATCGTGGTGGCCCCCACCCAGACGCTGGCGGACAAGGAATTCCAGATGCTGCGCAAGGCCTCGCTGGACATCATTGCCCACCTTGGCATCGTGGGCGGGTGCAACGTGCAGCTGGCCCTGAATCCGGACAGCTTTGAATACGCGGTCATCGAGGTCAACCCCCGCGTCAGCCGTTCCTCCGCGCTGGCCTCCAAGGCCACCGGCTACCCCATCGCCAAGATCACCACCAAGATCGCGCTGGGCTACACGCTGGACGAGATCAAAAACGACATCACGGGCAAGACCTGCGCCTGCTTCGAGCCGACGCTGGACTACATCGTGGTGAAAATGCCCAAGTGGCCCTTTGATAAATTTGCCGACGCTTCCCGCACGCTGGGTACCCAGATGAAGGCCACGGGCGAGGTCATGTCCATCGCCCCCAACTTTGAAATGGCTCTGATGAAGGCTGTCCGCGGCGCGGAGGTGGGGCTGGACACCCTGAACCGCAAGGTGGACATGGAGGACACCGCCCCCATCTGGGAGCGGCTGCGCCGGGTGGATGACCATCGCATCTTCACCGTGTTCGAGGCGCTGAAATCCGGCATCTCCGTGGAGGAGATCCACAGCATCACCAAGATCGACCGCTGGTTCCTTCATAAGCTCAAGAAGATGGCGGCCTTTGAGCTGGACCTGCAAAGCGGCGGATTGACCGCTGAGCGCTATGAACTGGGCAAGCATATGGGCTATCCGGATGAGGCGCTGCTGCGCCTGTCCGGCGCGAAGAGCCTGCCCGGCCAGAGCAAGACCGCCGTTTATAAGATGGTGGATACCTGCGGCGCGGAGTTCGACGCCGAGACCCCCTATTTTTACTCTTCCTTTGACAAGTTCTGCGAATCCCGCACTTTCCCCCGCAGCGGCAAGCCTGTCATCATGGTGCTGGGCTCCGGCCCCATCCGCATCGGACAGGGCATTGAGTTCGACTATTCCTCCGTCCACTGCGTATGGACGCTGAAAGAACTGGGTTATGAGGTGGTCATTGTCAACAACAACCCGGAGACCGTCTCCACCGACTATGATACCGCCGACCGCCTGTATTTCGAGCCGCTGTACCCCGAGGATGTGATGCACATCATCGAGGTGGAAAAGCCCGTTGGGGTGGTGGTGGCTTTCGGCGGCCAGACGGCCATCAAGCTCACCAAATTCCTGGACAGCCACGGCATTCCCATTCTGGGCACCTCTGCCGAGTCCATTGACATGGCCGAGGACCGGGAGCGGTTCGACGAGCTGCTGGAGCGCTTCCACATCAAGCGCCCCCGTGGCATGGGCATCACCGGGATGCAGGGCGCGCTGGACGCCGCCCATGAGCTGGGTTATCCCGTGCTGCTGCGGCCCTCTTATGTCATCGGCGGGCAGAACATGGTCATCGCCCACAACGACGAGGACGTGCGTACCTATATGGAGGTCATCCTCTCCGGCAAGATCGAAAACCCGGTGCTGGTGGACCAGTACCTCATGGGCAAGGAGCTGGAGGTGGACGTGATCTCCGACGGCAAGGATGTGCTCATCCCCGGCGTGATGCAGCACATTGAGCGTACCGGCGTGCACTCCGGCGATTCCATTGCCGTCTATCCTCACTTCTCCATCGGCGACAAGATGCTGCGCACCATTATCGACTGCTCGGAAAAGCTGGCGCTGAGCCTTGGCACCAAGGGTCTTATCAATATCCAGTACCTGATCTATCAGAACGACCTTTACGTTATCGAGGTCAACCCCCGGGCCTCCCGCACGGTGCCCTATATTTCCAAGGTCACAGGCGTGCCCATGGTGGACCTCGCTACCCGGGTGATGGTGGGCCAGCCGCTGGCCTCTCTGGGCTATGGTACGGGCCTTTATAAGCAGCCGCCGTATGTTGCGGTGAAGGTGCCCGTATTCTCCTTTGAGAAGATCACCGACGCCAATGCGGCCCTCTCCCCGGAGATGAAGTCCACCGGAGAGGTGCTGGGCCTTGGCAAGAATATGCAGGAGGCGTTGTTCAAGGGTCTTGTTTCCGCCGGATACAAGGTGGAAAAGAGCGAGCACGCAGGCGTGCTGATCTCCGTGAACCGCCGGGACCAGCCGGAGATCGTCAACATCGCCCGCAAGCTGGATGAAATGGGCTATAAGCTCTACGCCACCGAGCGCACCGCGCAGGAGATCGAGCGGCTGGGCACGGACGTGGAGGTCGTGGGCAAGCTGGGGCAGGACAACCGGGTCTTCCAGCTGCTGGAGGAAGGCAAGATCGACTATGTCATCCTCACCGGGTCCACAGAGCCGGGCTATATCAAGGATTTCATCCACCTCAACCACCGCTGCGTCCAGTTGGGCATTCCCTGCCTGACCTCGCTGGACACGGCCAACGCCCTGACGGATATTCTGGCCTCCCGCTATAACCAGCACAACACGGAGCTCATCGACATCTGCCACCTGCGCACCCAGCGGCAGAAACTGAAGTTTGCCAAAATGCAGACCTGCGGCAACGACTATATCTTCCTGGAGAACTTCCATGGGGAGATCACCTGCCCGGAGTCCCTGTGCGTCACCTTCTGCGATCGGCATTACGGCATCGGCGCGGACGGCATCGTGCTGATGGAGCACTCGGACAAGGCCGACGCGAAGATGCGGATGTTCAACGCCGACGGCTCCGAGGGCATGATGGCGGGCAACGCCCTGCGGTGCATGGGCAAGTACCTCTATGATAACGGCATCGTGCCCAAGGAGGAACTGCGTATTGAGACCGGAAAGGGCACCAAGACCGTCCAGCTTTACACCATGGGCGGCAAGGTCACCTCGGCCTGCGTGGACATGGGCTATGCCACGCTGGACACCGCCGCGCTGAAGTTTGCCATCCCGGAAAAGACGGTGGTGGACTATCCGGTGGTCATCGGCGGCCAACCCTTCAACATCACCTGCGTGGATATGGGCAACCCCCACTGCGTGGTGTTCTGCCCCCGGGTGGATGCGGTGGACATCGACTTCATCGGTCCCCGGTTTGAGCACGCGCCCTATTTCCCCCAGCGGATCAACACGGAGTTTATCCGGGTAGTAAATCCCAGCACCATCAAGATGCGCGTGTGGGAGCGGGGTAGCGGCGAGACCATGGCCTGCGGCACCGGCGCCTGCGCGGCGGTGGTGGCGGCAGTGGCCAACGGCCTTTGCGAAAAGGGCCGGGACGTGACCGTCCGGGTCAAGGGCGGTGACCTGATCGTCAACTATACCGACGAGCGGGTGACCCTCACCGGAGACGCCAAGCTGGTCTACACGGGCGAAGCGGAGTACTAAGGAACCTCCGCAGGCGGTTTGCCGTTTTTTGCGTCGGGTTTGCGTTGTGCAGCATTCGGACAGACGGCAAACGCCATTTGACAGATTTTCCAAAAACAGAAGACGGTTTTGTGCGTTTTGACCGCGGGCGGCGATTGCCGCCTGCGGTTTTTCGTGGGTGTGTAGCAAATTGTACAAAAGAATTCCGCAAACCCATTGCAAAATTTTGCGAAAAATTTACGGAAAATTTGCGGGAAGCCTTTTCAACCCGATATACGTATGGTAAAATTTTTACATCAACTTTGCTGCGAGAAATGGGGAAAATACCATGGAAACCGCCTGCGAGACCGAACAAAAACACCTGCCCGCGCCCCATGTGGGGATGCGCAATATCAAAACGGCACTGGCGGCCACGCTGTGCGCGCTGGTCTATTATTTTCTGGGCCACAGCCCGGCCTTTGCCTGCATCGGCGCCATCTTCGGCATGGGCAGCGATTACGGCCAGAGCTGCCTGCACGGCGGCAACCGCTTTTTCGGCACGCTGGTGGGTGGCTTTATCGGCATGGGGCTGTTTGCGCTGTATGCCCAGCTTTTCCCGGAGGGCGGGCACCGCTGGTTTTTGATCCCGCTGACGTTTATCGGCGTGGTGCTGCTGATCGTGGCCTGTCAGTATATCTGGGTGGGCGGTGTGCAGCCCGGCGGCGTGGTGCTGTGTATCGTCCTGTTCAACACCCCGGTGGAGACTTATGTTTCCTATGCGCTGTTCCGCATTCTTGACACGGGCGTGGGCGTGCTGGCGGCGCTGTTTGTCAACGGGATGCTGCCCGGCGGTTTTACCTTTGGGTTCATGCATCGGTTTTACGTGCGCATGGGCATCCGGGACGATGTGTTTTATCAGGGGCCGGAGGTGACGTGCCGATGCAAAAGGGACAAAAAGAAAATCAAAACGGGAAAATAATTTGTGATTTTCGGCAAAGTTCCCTTTGCCCGCTTGACAAAGCGGTCCGGCTTCGGGTATAGTAGCCCCAACAACCAAACACGAATCGTTGAAATACGATGACGGGGAAAAAATTTCGCCACAGATGCTTCAGAGAGTTGCCGGGTGCTGCGAGGCAATGCGGAGTGGAGAAATGTCACTGGCCCCTGAGTAGTTTCGCTGAGACTGCGGTTTAGGCGGAAACGGGTTTCCTCACCGTTACCAAAGAGGCGGGATTCGCGCGGAAAACGCCGCGCCGATGCCGAAAGCGGGCATTTTTTATGCCAACAAGAGTGGTACCGCGGAAGTTCAGCTTTCGTCTCTTCTTTGGAAGAGACGAAGGCTTTTTTTGTTGCCGGAACACGGAAAACAGGAGGAATTCAGCATGAAGCGCATCAAGATTTTTGACACCACCCTCAGAGACGGCGAACAGTCTCCCGGGTGCAGCATGAACCTTTCGGAAAAGATCGAAATGGCCAAGCAACTGGAAAAGCTGGGCGTGGACATTATCGAGGCGGGCTTTGCCATTGCCTCCCCCATGGACCACAAGAGCGTGCAGGCCATTGCCGCCGCTGTGGAAAACTGCACGGTGGCCTCGCTGGCCCGGTGCACCAAGGGCGACATCGACGCGGCGTGGGACGCGGTGAAGGAGGCCAAGCATCCCCGCATCCATGTCTTCCTCGCCACCAGCGACATCCACATGGAGTACAAGCTGAAAATGACCCGGGAGCAGGTGCGCGCCCGCATCCGGGACATGGTGGGCTACGCCAAGAGCTTTTGCGGCGACATTGAGTTCTCCGCCGAGGATGCCTCCCGCTCTGACCGGGCGTTTTTGGCCCGGTGCTATTCCGACGCGGTGGCCGCCGGAGCCACCACGCTGAACGTGCCCGACACCGTGGGCTATTCCACGCCGCAGGAGATGGCGGAGCTGATCGCCTATCTGCGGGAAAACATAGAGGGCGTGGAAAACGTGGATATCTCCGTCCACTGCCACAACGATCTGGGCATGGCGGTGGCCAATTCTCTGGCCTGCGTGAAGGCCGGGGCCACCCAGCTGGAGTGCACGGTCAACGGCATCGGCGAGCGGGCGGGCAACGCCAGTCTCGAAGAGATCGCCATGGCCATCCGCACCCGGGCGGACTTCTATCAGGCCGAGACCGGGATCAACACCAAGCAGATCTACCGCTCCAGCAAGCTCCTCAGCAACATCACGGGCGTGCCCATCCCGCCCAGCAAGGCCATTGTGGGCGCCAACGCCTTTGCCCATGAGTCCGGCATCCACCAGCACGGTGTCATTGCCAACGCCCAGACCTATGAGATCATGAACTCCGCCGATGTGGGCGTTCCCCAGAATACCATGGTGCTGGGCAAGCACTCCGGCAAGCACGCCCTGCGGGAAAAGCTGGAATCCATGGGCTATGAGCTCAGCGACGAAGAACTGGAGAACGTCTTCACCCGCTTTAAAGATCTGGCTGACAAGAAAAAGAACATCACCGGCTCTGACATCGAGGCGCTGGTACTGCACCGCCACAACGCCTTCATCGGCTCCTGCCGCCTTGTCAGCCACGTGGTCAACGCGGGCGACGGCGTGCCCAACACCTCCTGCATCAAGCTCCAGCGGGGCGGCGAGGTGCTGGAGGAGGTGGCCATCGGCTCCGGTCCGCTGGACGCTTCTTTCAAGGCCATCAACCGGATGCTGGGCATGGACATCAAGCTGGACAGCTTCAGCCTTAACGCCGTCACCGACGGCGAGGACGCCGTGGGCGAAGCGGTGGTCAAGCTGGACAACGGCTCCGGTCAGACCTATACCGGCACCGGACTTTCCACGGATATTATCGAATCTTCCATCCGGGCCTATGTCAACGGCATCAACAAGATGATGGAAGCCGCAGGCTGATGTGCCTGCACCGACACGAAAGAGAGGAATCACACATGGGAATGACAATGACGCAGAAAATTCTGGCCAGACATGCGGGAGTGGACAGCGTGCGGGCCGGACAGCTGATCCAGGCCAAGCTGGATCTGGTGCTGGGCAACGATATTACCACCCCGGTGGCCATCAACGAATTTGAAGCCGCCGGATTTGACAAGGTGTTTGATAAAAGCCGCATCGCGCTGGTGATGGACCACTTTGCCCCCAATAAGGACATCAAGGCCGCCACCCAGTGCAAGCAGTGCCGCACCTTTGCCCGCCGCTTCGACATCGACCATTACTACGACGTGGGCGAAATGGGCATTGAGCACGCGCTGCTGCCGGAAAAGGGTCTGGTGGCCCCCGGCGAGGCCGTGATCGGCGCGGATTCCCACACCTGCACTTATGGCGCGCTGGGTGCATTCTCCACCGGCGTGGGCTCCACGGATATGGGCGCGGCCATGGCGGCAGGGGAGACGTGGTTCAAGGTCCCCTCCGCCATCCGGGTGAATCTCACGGGAAAGCCGAAGCGCTTTGTCTCCGGCAAGGATGTGATCCTCACCCTCATCGGCATGATCGGGGTGGACGGCGCGCGCTATCAGTCGCTGGAGTTCACCGGACCCGGCGTTGCCGCCCTGTCCATCTATGACCGGCTGACCATTTCCAACATGGCCATCGAGGCTGGGGCGAAAAACGGCATCTTCCCTGTGGACGATGTGACCCGTGCCTATGTGGAGGGCCGGGTGAACCGCCCGTGGACGGCCTTTGAGGCCGACCCCGACGCCGAGTATGAGCGCACCATCAACATTGACCTTTCCGAGGTGGAGTGCACGGTGGCTTATCCCCATCTGCCGGAGAACGCCCACAGCGCCCGGGAAGGAAAGGACATCGCCATTGACCAGATCGTTATTGGTTCTTGCACCAACGGCCAGCTGGCCGATCTGGCCGCTGCCGCTGAGATTTTGAAGGGCCGCCATCTGGCTCCCGGCGTCCGGGGCATTGTGATCCCCGCCACCCAGAGCGTGTACCGTGCCTGTATGCACGAGGGCTATACCGACATTTTCCTGGATGCGGGCTGCATCGTCTCCACCCCCACCTGCGGGCCCTGCCTTGGCGGCTATATGGGCATTCTGGCCGCCGGAGAGCGGTGCGTGTCCACCACCAACCGCAACTTTGTGGGCCGCATGGGCCATGTGGACAGCGAGGTCTACCTCGCTTCTCCCGCTGTGGCGGCGGCATCCGGCATCACCGGACATATTTCTCACCCGGAGGAGGTCATGAGCAAATGAATGCACACGGAGCAGTTCATAAATACGGGGACCACGTCGATACGGACGTCATCATCCCCGCACGTTATCTGAATACCCAGAGCCACAAGGAGCTGGCCGCCCACTGCATGGAGGACATCGACAAGAACTTCATCCACGCGGTGAAGCCCGGCGACATCATGGTGGCCGGGGCCAACTTTGGCTGCGGCTCCTCCCGGGAGCACGCGCCCATCGCCATCAAGGCCAGCGGCATTTCCTGCGTGATCGCCGCCAGCTTTGCCCGCATTTTTTACCGCAACGCCATCAACATCGGCCTGCCCATTCTGGAGTGCCCCGCGGCCAGCGCGGGCATTCAGGCGGGGGACGAGGTGGCCGTGGACTATGACACCGGAGTCATCACCAACATTACCCGGGGCGAGACCTATCAGGCAGAGCCGTTCCCGCCCTTTATCAAGGATATGATCGCAAGGGGCGGCCTGATGGCCTCTTTGAAAGCGAAGGAGGCAAAGTGATGGAAAAGACGATCGCAATCATCAAGGGCGACGGTATCGGCCCGGAGATCGTTGGCGAGGCCATGGGCGTGCTGGACGCGGTGGCGGAAAAGTTCGGCCACCGCTTCCACTACGTGGACGCGCCCATGGGCGGCAACGCCATTGACGCTTTCGGTGTGCCCCTGCCGGATTCCAGCCTGAAAACCTGTCTCGAATCGGACAGCGTGCTGCTGGGCGCGGTGGGCGGCCCCAAATGGGACAGCCAGCCTTCCGCCAACCGCCCCGAGCGGGGCCTTTTGAAGCTGCGGGGCGCCATGCAGCTTTATACCAATGTCCGCCCCGCCCGGATGTTCTCGGAACTCTCTGACGCCTGCCCCCTCCGCGCGGACATTGCGGCCAGGGGCATCGACTTTGTGGTGGTCCGGGAGCTGATCGGCGGCGTGTACTTCGGCGAGCACGCCACCGCCGAGGTGGACGGCGAGCAGAGGGCCACCGACATCATGGCCTATTCCGAGCATGAGATCCGCCGGGTGGCCCATGTGGCCTTCCAGATGGCCCGGAAGCGGCGCAAGCGTGTCACCTCCATTGATAAGGCCAACGTGCTGGATACCTCCCGCCTGTGGCGCAGGATCGTCACGGAGGTGGCAAAGGAATACCCGGACGTGGAGCTTCTGCACATGTACGTGGATAACGCCGCCATGCAGATGGTCCGGGACCCCAGCCAGTTTGACGTGATCGTGACGGAAAACCTCTTCGGCGACATCCTCTCCGACGAGGCAAGCCAGATCACGGGCTCCATCGGCATGATTCCCTCTTCCAGCATGGGTGAGGGCACCCGGGGCCTTTATGAACCCATCCACGGCTCCGCGCCGGACATTGCCGGGCAGGACAAGGCCAACCCCATCGGCACCATCCTTGCCGCAGCCATGATGCTGCGTTACAGCTTTGATATGGCCGCCGAGGCCGACGCCATTGAGCGCGCCGTGGACGAGGCCCTGAAAGCGGGCATCCGCTGCGGTGACATCATGAGGCAGGGCTGCCGTCTGGTGGGCTGCCGGGAGATGGGCGCGGAGATCCGCAGCCGTATTTGAACAGCTTATCACAGCTATTAGAAAAATTGTGCTTGACATTTGCAAGATTCTGTGGCAAAATTACCCACATGAAATATGATGAAGGGAACAAGTAATGTTCTTCGCTCCGTTTTCAGAGAATTGCCGGGTGGTGCAAGGCAATAAACGTCGAAGAGGATGAAATCATCCCGGAGTAGCCTGCTGAAGGGAGACCGTTAGGCAGAGCCGGACGCACCCGTTACCGTGCAGGGCTTGTTAGAGCCTGCTGAGATGACGATGGCAGTGATGCATCGTTAACAAGAGTGGTACCGTGAAGGTTTTCAAACGCCTTTGCCTCTTGCAAATCAAGAGGCAAAGGCGTTTTTTGATTTTCCGCCGCTTTTTCAGACTATACACGCCCAACATACACACCCACATTTACGACAAAAAGAAAAGGAGAACATTATTATGGCGATCAAGAAGTATTATGATTCCGACTGCAATCTGGGGATGCTGGACGGCAAGACCGTGGCCGTCATCGGCTTTGGCTCTCAGGGCCACGCCCATTCCGAAAATCTGGCCGAGTCCGGCGTGAACGTGGTGGTGGGCCTGCGCAAGGGCTCTTCCCACTGGGAAAAGGCCTCCAAGTTTGCCGAGACCTGCTCCAACTTCCACGTGATGGAAGTGGAAGAGGCCGCCAAGGCCGGTGACATCGTCATGATGCTGGTGCCCGATGAGCTGTGCGCCGACATCTACAACAAGCAGGTGGCCCCCTACATGACCGAGGGCAAGACGCTGGCCTTTGCCCACGGCTTCAACATCCACTTCAAGACCATCGTGCCCCCTGCCAATGTGGACGTGATCATGGTGGCCCCCAAGGGCCCCGGCCACACCGTCCGCAGCCAGTATCTGGAGGGCAAGGGCGTGCCCAGCCTGATCTGTGTGGAGCAGAACTTCACCGGAAAGGCCAAGGATGTGGCGCTGGCCTATGCCTCCGGCATCGGCGCGGGCCGCGCAGGCATTCTGGAGACCACCTTCAAGGAAGAGACCGAGACCGACCTCTTCGGCGAGCAGGCAGTTCTCTGCGGCGGTGTGTGCGGCTT
>CAKSVQ010000009.1 GCA_934504065.1 uncultured Dysosmobacter sp.
CGGGCCTTGTCCATCAGCTCTTCCACCGTCTGCACAGGCGTGACGCCCGTGTCGGCCAGACGCTGCTCCAAAATCTTGCGGCGCTCGCCCTCGGTTTTCAGCGTAACGTCGTAGGCCAGCGTCCCCTCAATTCCCTGTTCCTTGAATCCGGCGGCAATATGAGAAGCCGCTTCGCCAAAGCCCAGAAAACCGATTTTTTCTTTCAGCATATCCCTCTCCCTTTCCTGTGAACAGCACTGAATCGTCCGGATAAATTCCCGTTAATGTTTCGTTAATACAAAACGTCGTTCTTTTTATATGCAAAAAATAAAAACGCAGCTACTTGGCGGAAATCGCTTTTCATTGTTAAAAACACATCAATCCGCCATTGCCCGTGCGCATCAGTTTGGCACTTTTGTTTACATGGCTATTGTAGTCTCTTTCGATTCCTACGTCAACTATTTTCTGCTATTCCACACAACTTTTGTCAATGTCAAACAATTTTCTCCAACTTTTTTGTATGCCAAAATTGCGTGCGGATAGACCCTAAGCCGACGCCGGTCCGTGACCAGTGTCGGCTTGCTGTTTTGGGATGTCCCCGGTCCCCTGCCCTTGGCAGGAGACCGGGGGGCTATGGGAAAAAGAAGGGATTACAGGTTGACCAGAGCGATCTGCTCTTTGATCTTGGAAACAGCGTGATCCATCTCGGCCTTCTGCTCGTCGTTCAGGGGCAGAGTGATCTCTTCCACGCCGCCCTTGCCCAGACGGCACAGTGCGCCGCAGGCAACGCCGTCATAGCCAAACTCACCGCTGAACACGGCGGAGCAGGGCAGCAGCTTCTTGCTGTCGGTGACGATGGCCTCGATCATCTCGGCCAGATTCACGCCGGAGGTCCAGCCCGTGCTGCGCTTGACATTCAGTGCGGAGAACTCACGGAACCAATCGCCCGTCAGCTTGATGACCTGCGCCTTCTCCTCTTCGGTGAAGGTCAGCTTTTCGCCCTTGCAGGTCATCTTGTCCAGCAGGCGGACCTGGCTGTCGCCATGCTCGCCGATGCAAACGCCGTCCAAATCGCGGTAATCCACGCCCTTGACCTCGGACACGGCCCACTTCAGGCGCATGGTGTCGTTGGAAGAGAAACCGATGACCTTTCCGGTGCCGGAGCCCATCAGCTTCCAGCCCACATAGGTGAACACATCTACGGGGTTGGCGCAGACGATCACGATGGGGTCCTGCTTGCAGTAGGTCTTGATCTCCTTGGTGATGGGGCCCAGCAGACCCATGTTGTCCTTAAGCCGCTCGCTGCGGTCGGTGACCTGCCGGGTGGAGGCGTTGGCCGTGACAAGGATGACCTCGCAGTCGCCCAGATCAGAGTAATGGGCCGCGGTGATCTTGGTGGCAGAGAAGGGCAGGATGGCCTGACCCATATCCATGGCCTGATTCTTTGCAGCGTTCTCGTTCAGGTCGACCAGCTTGATCTCCTCAACGACATTGCGCATTCCCAGAACAAAGGCAGTGGTGGAGCCCAGCAGGCCCGCGCCGCCGACAATACCCAGTTTCATCGTTCGTACTCCTTCCGCCCTGATTACTTGCTGGCCTCGCACAGGCGGGCAACGTGACGATAGTTGGTGTCGACCGCCTTCTGCAGCGCGGCGATCTCCTCCTCATTCAGGTGAGCGAAGCGCTTCATGTACTTGGTGAACTCGGTGATGGGCTTGGGCTCCTTCACGTTCACGGTGAAGCGGAACTCGCCATACTCAGCCTCCCACAGGGGATAGTAGTTGGTCTGGGTGGCCATGCGGGACATCTCGATGGCCTTGTCGCCGGGGGCCTTCCAGCCGGTGGGGCAGGCGGAGATCACATGGATGTAAGCAAAACCGTGCTTGGTGGCGTCCACAGCCTTCTTCAGCTTTTCCTTGAAGTCCTTCATGTAAGCGGGGTTGGCAGTGGCGGCATAGGCGCAGCCGTGCTCAGCGATCAGCATGGCAGCGGGCTTGGCCGTGACCTTCTTGCCGCGGCTGGTGCCGTCCACGGGGGTGGTGTTGGTCCACGCGCCCAGAGGCGTGGTAGAGCTGCGCTGAATGCCGGTGTTCATGTAAGCTTCGTTATCGTAGCAGATGTACAGGATGCGCTCGCCACGCTCGGCAGCGGCGGAAACGCAGCCGAAGGCGATGTCAGCGGTGGTGCCGTCGCCCGCGATGCACAGGCAGGTGGTATCCTTGCCCTTGCGGCGCAGAGCGCGGGAAACGCCGGAGGCGCTGGAGGCCATGTTGGTCATCATCGTACCGTAGTACTGGATGCTGGTCTTTTCCTGCATCACGCAGCAGCAGGGGCCGCCGAAGAGGATGGTGTCCTCGCCGCAGGCCTCCACGGCCATGCGGACGATCAGCTCCATCATGCAGCTTTCGCACAGAGGCAGGCCCGGAGAAACCAGGCTCTTGTTCACATTCTCAGACATTTCTATGACCTCCCTTTCTCAGTCTTCCCACATCAGCCAGTTGCACTCGTCCACCTTTTCGCCGTTGGCAGCCGCCATGGTGATGGCCAGAGCACGCTCGATGTGGTCAATGGTAATATCCATGCTGGACAGGCCGTCGATGAAGTTCACCAGCTTGGGGGCGTTCTCCATGCCGAAGAGGGCGGCCTTGGTCTCCTGCATCAGGTGGCCGCAGTCCCAGCCCACGCAGATGCTGCGGTCAATGATGGCAACAGCCTTCTTGCCCGCCAGAATGCGGCGCAGCTCTTCCTTGGGGAAGGGGCGGAACATCCGCTCGCGGATGAGGCCGACCTTCATGCCGTACTCATTGCGGGCGCAGTCAACAACAGCCTTGGCGTTGCCAGAAGCAGAGCCTGCGGTCATGAGAACGATGTCGGCATCCTCGGAGAAGTATTCCTCGATCATGCCGCCGTACTTGCGACCGAAGATCTCCTCGAACTCCTTCTCGATCTGGGGGAACTTTTCCTTGGCCTTTTCAATGGCCTTCATGGTCTGATAGCGGTACTTGACAAAGTTGGGGCCGGAGTAACCCACGTCGAACTGCATGGCCTTGCCATCGGTGAAGGTGGTGCGCTTGCAGCCGGACACGGGGGCAAGGAACTTGTCGACCTGCTCCTGCGTGGGCACATCCACGGGCTCGTAGGCGTGGGACATATAGAAGCCATCGCTGGCCACCATGACGGGCAGCAGGATATCGGGGTCCTCAGCCAGACGGTAAGCCATCAGCACGCAGTCCAGCACTTCCTGCGGGGAAGCAGGGTCCAGCTCCAGCCAGCCGGAGTCACGGACAGTCATCACGTCCTGACGGCTGGTGGACACGCCGCGCTGTGCGGGGGTCTCACGGGTAACGTCCACCATGACGGCGGGGATGCGCATACCGGCGGCGACCATCAGAGGCTCGTTCATGTAAGCAAGGCCCCAGGAGGAGGTGGCGGTGAACACGCGGGCGCCCACGGTGGAAGCACCGATGATGGCACTCATGGCGGAGTGTTCGCCCTCGACCTCGATGATGTCGCAGTCCAGCTCGCCGGCGGCGACGACCTTGGTGATGTCCTCAGAGATCTGGGACTGGGGCGTGATGGGATAAACGGCAGCCACTTCCACTCTGGCGAGCTTCGCGGCATAAACAGCGGCCTTGTTGCCACTTAAAACTTTCAGCATGATAAATTCCCTCCTTACTTCTCTTCCGCCTGCATGGAGATGGTCTTCTTCGGGCACTCGTTGACGCAGATGCCGCAGCCCTTGCAGTAATCATAGTCGGGCACGTAATAGCCCTCGGCGTCGGGACGGATGCACTGGATGGGGCAGTAGGTGGCGCAGATGCCGCACTTGACGCAGCCGCTCTTGTCCACCACGGGACGACGGAAACGCCACGTTCCGGTAGGAGTGACCAGATACTTCTCGCTGGTGTCGGACCAGGGGGACTCATAGTCAGGCTTGGGGGGCTGCTTGCAGGAGGTGATGTGCTCGAGGAAGAGGGGCTTTTCCTTCTCTTCCATCTCCACCTCGTCATAGGTGTAGACCACAGCCTCGTCATAAGCGCGCTGCAGCGCCAGCTCGTTCTTGCTGGCCAGCGCCTTGCCAAGGCCGGTGTACATGGCTTCCTTCACGTCCTCCAGAGCAACGAGGTCGGTGCCCTTGGCCAGCGCGCCCAGCATGATCATGTTGGTGGTGTTGCGCTTGATCACGTCGAAAGCGATCTTCAGACCATCGACCATGATGATCTTGCCGGGCTTGACGCCGGAGGCCAGCACCACGTTCACGTCAGTGCCGCAGGCCACGATGGTGCCGCCGTTGCGGAAGCCCTCATACGTCTCGGGCTTGGTCAGCAGGGAGGGATCGAACACCATCAGAACGTCGGGGTGATAGCACTTGCTCTTCTCCCGGACGGGGGCGTCCGCCACGCGGGCAAACGCAATAACGGCCGTGCCGCGGCGCTCAATACCAAAAGAGGGGAATACGGAGCAGTACCGACCCTTTCTCATCATGGCGTTGGACATAACCTCCGCTGCGACAACGACACCCTGGCCGCCACGGCCATGTAATCTGATCTCGCTCATTCTTCACCATTCCTTTCAAAATACTTTCTTTCCCTTTATGATTGAAAACAGCAAATTGCCTTTTACAGCCTTAGATAAAGTAGCCCGCCTTCTTGGCCTCATAGGTCAGCTGGTCGCGGAACTCGGGGTGGGCGATGGAGATCAGCGCCCTGGCCCGCTCTGCCAGAGAGCGGAAGCGGATCTCCGCGATGCCGTATTCTGTTACGATATACTGCACGTCCGCACGGGACCCGGTCACGGCAGAGCCGGGAGCCAGCGTCAGGTTGATCTTGGAGAAACGGGTGCCGTCCTTCTTGGTGCCCGTGGAGTTGATCATGATGTAGGACTGGCCGTTGGGCGCCATTTTGGCGCCGCGGATGAAGTCCGCCTGTCCGCCGGGGCCGCTGAAAGTGCGCAGGCCAATGCTCTCGGAGCAGACCTGACCGGTCAGGTCCACGGCAATGGCGGAGTTGATGGAGATAAAGTCATTGAGCTGGGCCACCACATAGGGGTCGTTGACCCAGGAGATGGGATTCATTTCGATCTGGTCGTTGTTGTCCACGTAGTCGTAGATCTCCTGCGTGGCACGCTGGCCTCCGGCGAAGGCGAACACCGTCTTGCCGGGCTTGAGAGTCTTGCGGCTGTTGTTGACCACGCCTGCCTTCATCAGCTCCATCAGGGAAACGGAGAAAAGCTCGGTGTGAATGCCAAGGTCCTTGTGGTCAAACAGCAGGTTGCCCACTGCGTCGGGCACACGGCCCACGCCGATCTGCAGCGTTGCACCGTCGGGGATGCGCTCGGCAATCAGCCGCGCGGCCTTGTAGTCCGTCTCGTCGAAGACTTCCTTCTTCGCCGCGGTATACAACTCGGCTTCCTCTTCAAAGATGGCCGTCACCTTGCTGATGTGCACCTTGTTGCAGTCGCCCAGAATGCGGGGCAGTCTGGGGTTGACCTGAATGACGATGCGCTCGGCCATCTCAATGCCCACGGAGTGGCCCAGAGAGTTGAAGCCCATGTAGAAATAGCCCTCGTCATCCATGGGAGTGCACTGGATGAACATGAACGTGGGCTTGATGCGCTCCTGCACCATGCGGTCCGTGTCACTGTAATGGGCAAGGATCACGCCCTGCGGATGGCCGTCCGCCTGCGCCTTGCGCATCGGGGGGCTCAGGAAGGTGCCATAGTGGGTGATGTGGCCCTCCGTCTCTCCGCGGAGGAATGGATAATCCTGATTGAGCATGAACATGGAGTACAGCTCCACGCCCTCTAGGCTGTCGCTGCGCTCGCACAGGCTGGTCAAAAACACATTGGCGCCGCCATAGACCATGATCCGGTCATGGGACTTTACCAAATCCATCGCCGACTCCTTGTCGGTCAGCTTCGCCGCATACATCGCTTTGTAATCCATAGGTAAGCCTCATCCCTTTCCTTTTCTGAATATCAGCAAAATGCACAGTTTCGTTTTCAGTAATGCCATTATATATTCGCTAATAGTGAATCACAAGAAGCAGAAACCTGCGATTTCGACAAGTTCCGCTTACTTTGCAAACATTTTATTGTGTTGATACAACATTTTGTTTCTGGTAGTTTTCACTAATATCAAGATAGTTCAGAACCATGTTTTTAAATTATATATACAGATTCAGTTGACTTTCTTCTGTTTTTATGCTAGTTTATAGAAGAAAACTTCTTGTGTTTTCCACAAATTTCATTTTCTGCCAACCCATGCGGCACGGCGGAAAACAGAGAGGAGCTTCACCGATGGATGTCCGCCAGATGCGATATTTTTTAGAGATCTGTAAATTCGGCAGCATTTCGCAGGCCGCCAACAGCATGTTTATTTCCCAGCAGGGTCTCAGCAGCGCCATCCGGCGGCTGGAACAGGAGCTGGGCTGCGACCTTTTTTACCGCAAGGGCAACTCTCTGGTGCTGACCGACCACGGCCAGTATTTTCTTGACCACGCCCGGGACATCGTGGACAATTTTGACGCCCTGCAAAACCATTACCGCTCCATCAGCAACAAAGCCGAGCGCAACCTGTTTATCCTGTGCGTATACAACATCATTGCCAAAAGTCCCCCTGCCCTCCAGCAGTTCCTGCTGGGGACGGACAGCGATATGCACATTGCCATCGGCGAGTGCTATTCCAACGAATGCCCCCGGTATCTGGAAGAGGACCGCTGCAACTTCGCCATCTGCTATGAGTCGGACTGGTGCAATCAGTTCGAAGTCCACCCCCTGTTCCGGGTGGAGCACTGCTTCATCGTCCACCGGGAGCACCCACTGGCCCGGTATGACGAGATCACCGTGGACCAGCTGCGAGACACCCGGCTGATCGTCCCGCCCCAGCGGACGGTGATCCGCCACAAGCTGGATGAGATGTTCCGCGCTCACAGCATCTGCCCCACCGTGGTCTTTGAGACCAATCAGGCCCTTCAAATCTGCAACCTCATCACCCGGGACCACTCGCTGGCCGCCCGTGTCACGCTGAGCGACGCGCAGGCACTGAGCAATCCGGACATCAAAATTCTGCGCATCCGGGATGAAGACTTTTTCACCCGCGCCGTGCTGCTGCACCGCAAGGACCGCCCCCTTTCCGTGATCGAGCGGCTGTTCCATCAGGACGTGCTGGCTGTGGTCCACTCCGCCGGACAATAATAAAAAAGCAGCTTCCCGCTGAACGTTCTTCAGCGGGAAGCTGCTTTTTTGAAAACTTATAAAATCAATCCAGATAGTCCTTCAGGTCGATCTGGTCAAAGCCCGCGATGCGGATCTTCTGGAACCGCTCCCGGTCCTCGGACACGGGGATGGTTGCATCAATGCCCATTTTATCGCTGGCGCCGTTGCGGGAGGAGGGGTCCAGCTTGTTGCCCATGGCGTTGGGAATGATGAACACGTCCCTTGCCGCCTGCACCCGGTTGGCAATGGCCCACTCCACATCCTGCATATCGTAGATGTCAATGTCCGGGTCTACCACCACCACATGCTTGATCTCCGTGCTGCTGGTAAAGGCGGCGAACATGGCGTTTTTCGCCTCACCGTCGTGCTTCTGGTCCAGCTGGATGACCGCGTGATAGCGGCAGCCGCTGGCCGGAGTGATGTGCACGTTTTTCACGTTGGGCGTAGCCTGCCGGATGACCTGCATCATCGTGGCCTCCCGGGAAATGGCCCCCAGCAGGAAATGCTCCATGGTGGCAGGGATAATGGTGTGGTAAATGGGATGGTCGCGGTAGGTGATGGCCGTGATCTCGATCACGTGGCGGGGTGCCTTGGGGCCGTAAGTCCGGGGATACTCGCCGAAGGGGCCTTCCTCCTCTCGGACGTTGGGAAGGATGCGGCCCTCCAGAATGATCTCGCTCTCCACGGGGACTTCAATGTCCACCGTCTCGCACTTGGTCAGCTCCACAGGCTCGCCCAGCAGCGTGCCGCCGATCTCAAACTCGTCCACACCCAGCTGCGTAGTGGCCTGCGAGGCCAGCAGCAGCGACGGGTGCACACCGATGGCCAGTGCGATCTCCAGCGGCCGACCCGCGGCCTCCGCCTGCGCAAAAAGCTGGTTGGTGTGCCGGGGCAGCAGCAGCGCGCCCAGATGATTCCGGTCCTGTACCTCATGACGGTGAATGGCCACGTTGCGGATGCCTGTGGCCGGGTCCTTCGTCACGCACAGCGCAGCAGTGAGATAGCGGCCGCCGTCCTTTTCATGGTGCACACAGGCCGGAAGCAGTCCCAGATCCACCTGATCACCCAGCAGGATATTCTTTTTGATGGCAAGGCCATTGCCGTCCACCACCTTGCAGGGCGTCGGCTCACTCAGGGCGCGGGTGAAGCGCTCCATCAGCTCCGGATAGGTCATGCCCAGCGAGTGGGCGATGGAATCCCGGGAGGTCACAAGGCCTGTGACCACGGACATATCGCTGCCCTCCACATTTTCAAAGAGCGCGCCATAGGCAGGCTCCAGCTTTTTTCCCACCGCGGCCAGCTCGTTGATGGGGCTAACAGACTTGTGGATATGCTTGAGCAGGCCCTGACGGTCAAGTTCCGCCAGCCAGTCACGCAGGATCGGTTTCATAGGGGGTCCTCCTTGTATCTTTGATATACCCCGGTTCACTGGTGAACCGGCTCTGCCGGAAACTCCGTCAGGAATTCCGGCCCGTCCCTGCCGATCAGGATCGTGTCCGTGATCCGCGGGCCGCCCGCGCCGGGAAGATAGACTGTCGGCAGCAGCAGGTCCACCACCATGTTCTCCTCCAGCACCGTGGGACTGTTTTTTGCAATGATGGGATAAAATTCCGACTGCCGGATGCCCACGCCGTAGCCGATCTGGTCCATGACCCACTGGCGGCCAAAGCCCCGCTCTTCCACGCAGGCCGTGGCAATGTCGTATATCTCGCCGCAGGTCACGCCGGGCCGCAGCGCCGCCACCGCCGCCTTCTGGGCGGCGATCAGCGTTTCATAGATTCTCACGCTCTCGGGCTTGGGGGTTCCCAAAAACACCGTGCGGCACATTTTGGCGGCATACCCGTCGCAGCTGGCCCCCAGATGGATCACCACCGGGGCGTTATCCTCCAGCAGGGCATGGCTTGCATAGGGGTGCAGGCTGAGCTGGCGGCTGTGGGTCAGCACCTGCATCCGGAAGGGCGAGCCCATGGAGCCCGCCTTCGTCATGGCATACTCCGCCTCGGCCAGCACGTCCGTCTCCGGGATACCGGGGCGTGCCGCATTGACGGCGGCCTGCATCCCTGCGTGCAGGGCTCGGCCAGCCGTCCGGATGCGCTGGATCTCCTCCGGCGATTTCACACTGCGTAGCCGATAGCAGGGAATGGCAATATCCTCCACCTGCATATCCGGCGCCGCATCGTGCAGGCACTGGAAGTCCTTCAGGCTAATGAAATACCGGGTAAAGCCCAGCTTCGGCGACTTCCAGCCCTGTGCCTTCAGCCAGTTGCCCATCATGGTGCTCTGGTTGTCCGCCGGGAAGCGGTAAGGCGTCACCTTTTGGATGCCGCCGCACTCGCGCACGTGTCCGGCCTCCATCCACAGGCAGAAAAGCTCCGCCTCACCCTGGGCTGGAACGGCCAGCGCGCCGCCCTCCAGATCGTCCAGTCCCGTGAAATAGATCAGATTTTCCCGGTCATAGAGCATGGCCGCGTCCAGCCCCATGTCCCGCAGGACGGCTTGCAGGGCCGCGATCCGCTCCGGGATGCGTTTTTTCATATGCAGCGCCTCTTTCTGGAATCATTTCCCAAAACAGGTTTTCGCAGGGGAGCGGATACCTGCCCTCCTGCGAAAACCGTAAGAATCACTTCTGGCTCAGCTTCTCCAGCACGGACATATCCACGCCGCGCTGACGGAACCACTTGGGCATCAGTTCGTTTTCCACGCGCTTGCTCACCAAGGGAGCCTTGTCGATCAGCAGCTTCGCCAGAGACTCCGAGCAGTTCAAGCCGCCCATAGCGCCGTCGAAGATGATGACCTTGTCCGTTCCGGTGGTATTGTAGGCAAACTCCATGGCGCCCTCGGTGGTCTTGGCGATCACGGCATGGTCCATGTACTTGATGTTCATGGGCTCGGTGTCGAAGAGCTTGGCCTGCTCCGCACCCACGACCACCGTGGGGATGTGCTCAGAGAAGAACGCGGAGGGATAACCCGTCCAGGAATAGTTGTGCACGCACATCTTGATGGCGGGGTTAAGCAGGGGGATCTCCTTGAGCAGAGGCTTGCCCTTCTTAGTGTAGAATGCCTCGGTATACCACGTGTAGCCGGGCAGGGGCGTGGCCTCCATGTCATAGAGGTCGGTGTTGGCACCGGCGAAGTTGGCGTAAATCACGCCCGCGGAGAACACATAAGGCACCGGGCAGGGGAAGTCCAGCACGGCAATGCACTCGTCGATCTCGCCGAAGAGGGTCATGACCTTGCCGTAGAGCTGGCAGCCGATAAAGGTAGCCCGGTCGTTGATGGCATACAGGTCGTTGTCCGCGTCCACGCCGATCACGCCGTGGGGGCCCACGTTCAAGAATGCGCCGAAAGCAAACTTGCTCTGCACGAACTTGGACTCGAAAATGGCCCGGGCGGTGAAGTTGGCGGCGCGGGGGCCCAGATTCTGGTGATAGGTGGAGCGGGACTCAATGCGGGCATAGGACATGGAGAAAGGCTTGACCGCCTTGTCGATCTGGCGGTGGAAGTGCACTTCACGCACGTCGGTATGATGGGCATGGATGATCCAGTCCGCGTCGTAGACGGCCTTGATGCCGTACAGCGTGCCTACCTCCGTCTCGATGGGGATGCCCTCGTCCACGGGGGCCACGCCCTTGACCTTACCCTCATAATAGGTGTCCAGGCCATAGCGCTTCATATACTCCTCCGTCTCGCGGAAGCGCATGCCCACGCCGGCCCGCAGGCGGATGTTCTTGCACCCGGTCTTCTCGATGACCACATCGCGGATGGCCTTGAGCAAAATGGCGTAGGGCTGGCCGCCCAGCAGGGTGAAGCCGTGGTGGGAAGCCAGCACGTTCACGGACTGGTCCGGCTTGATCATGCTCATGTCCACCTTGCGCAGTTCATCCTTGGCCACCTCATAGAGCTTGTCCAGCGCGTCAGGGCCACCGGGATAGATGACATCGGGCAACTCGGGGAACAGCTCGCTGAGCTTCAGAGAGCACATGCCGGGCAGCTCCGCCGCCCGCTTTTTCACCAGGGTGGGGTCAATGCCGTACTGAGAGGGCTTGGGCGCGATCGGCATGATCGGCGGATGCATCAAATTCTTATCCATTTCGAATACCCTCCTCACTCTTCGTCTGCGTGGACTTTCACGATCTTGTCCAGCAGCTCGCGGTCTTCATCGAAATAGAAGCCGCGGGAATTGTACTTTTTCTTTACTTCCTCGGGGATGTCCCACGCGGTCACGGTCACACCGTACCACTGCCAGCCGTTGGGGTTGGGATGCAGCTCGTTTCCGGCAGCCTGCACCAGACGCAGCACGGGCTGGATGCACTCGATGGTGCAGCCGGTGCGGGCTCCGGTCATGGCAGAGACCTCCTCCGGCGTGGTGGCGCCGGAGAGCAGCGCGGCGGCGATCTCCTCGGCGCGGGTACCCACGCAGTAGCAAACCACCTGCTCGGGGTTCAGATGCGCCTTTTCGCACAGGGCGCGGATCTTCTCATAGTCGAACTTGCTCACGTCCACGCCCACATCATAGGGCTTCTCGCGCTCCACCATCTTGATGGCGTAGCGGGGGCAGCGGTCGGCGCAGTTGGCGCAGGCCATGCACTTGGTCTCATCGGAATGAGCCTTCCGGTCAGTCACGGAAATCGCATACACCGGGCAAACCTTTTCACAGACCTTGCAGCCGATACACAGATTCTGGTCAACGACTGCTTTCAGGGTAACATGCTTCACGATCTTTCCTCCTCATTAACTCTTTATTTGCAGGCGCTCAGGCCGCAAATCACACAAATTTCACGCTGACGCTGCCAAGGCCGCAGAAGCTGGCGGTGAAGCAGTCACCGGCGCTTGCAGGCAGTGCGGCCGTAAGAGCGCCCGCCAGCACGATGCTGCCGGCTTTGAGCTCGATGCCGTAAGCGGACAGGGCGTTGCCCAGCCACGCCACAGCGGCAGCGGGGTTGCCCCAGACCTCGGCGGTGGTGCCGCTGTTGACCAGCTCGCCGTTTTTCTCCAGCGTCATGCCGGTCAGGCGCATATCCACCTGATGGATGGGGGTCATGCGGCTGCCCACCACCAGCTTGGCGGAGGAGCCGTTGTCGGAAATGGTGTCCACCAGCTTGATCTTCCAGTCCTTGATACGGGAGTCCACGATCTCCAGCGCCGGTACCACATAGTCCGTGGCGTCGTACACATCGGCAATGGTCAATCCGGGACCCTTCAGGGTCTTTTTCAGACAGAAGGCCAGCTCGCCCTCCACCTTCGGCTGGTTCAGCTCGCTGACGGGGCAGGTCTGCCCCTCCAGCAGCAGCATTTTGTCGGTCAGGTGGCCGTAATCCGGCACATCCACGCCCAGCAGCTGCTGCATGGCCTTGCTGGTCAGGCCGATCTTCATGCCTACCAGCTTCTCGCCCTCCGCAAGGCGGCGCTCAATGTTTTTCAGCTGGATGGCATACGCATCGTCGATGGTCATGTCGGGGTTGTCCTGACTGATCATCGGGATCTGATAGGCGCCTTTTTCCGCCTCGTACAATGCGTCTGCCGCTTTCTGAATATCCATACCCATACGCTTCCTTTCCTGATTCACTTCAATGGTATTGATCGATCTATCTTCTCTCAGCAACCGCTGTGGTGCCCATGATGCCAACCCTGGCCGCGCCATTTCTGGCCCAGTACGGAGGCCAGCGCCTCCGCGATCTCGTCGCAGGGCCTGCCCTCCTGCAGCATCCTGACAAGGATGGGCGCAGTCATCTCCACCTCGTCGTGGGGACCGGGCAGCGTGACCAGAGTGGAAAGCCCCACCCGGCCCACGCCGATGCGCACGCCGTCTTTCACATGGCGGCCATGGCCCTTTTCATAGCGGACGATGTACGGCGCGGCAGCGTCCGGCGCCACCCGCAGAACGCTCTCCACGGAATGGTCCTTATCCTCCGCGCCCACGCCGCCGGAGGTCACGATCAACCCGAACCCCCGGGACAGCGCGTCGGAGAGCACCTCCGTCATCACCATCTCGTCATCCGGGATGACCTCGCCCACCGTGACGGTGTAGCCGTTTTCCTCCAAAAGCCCTTTGAGATAGGGCGTGTTGGTATCCTCGATCAGGCCCTGCTCCAACTCGAATCCGGTGGGGAACACAATGGCCCGGTGAGAAACCTTTTCCACGATCTCGCTGCGCATGGTCTCTACCCGCTGCAAGATCTCCTCGGGGTGCTCCTCCTGCGCGCAGATCAGGCCCAGAATGCCGTTGGAATGGATGTAGCTGTCCGGTGTGAGGTGTACTCCGGGTACCGCCGCGAGCGCCTGCAAGATCGCCTCTTCCTTGCCCATCACGTTTTCCTGCGGGATCTCCTTTTCCACCAGATCAAAGGTAATGTGGGTGGGACGCACGTCCACCACCATCACCTTGTCCTCCGGCAATCCCAGCACACGGGCCACTGCCGCCGCCATTTCCGTGAGGTTGGCCTGCTCCAGCGTGATGTCGTTGATCCAAAGCTCTGTTTTTTCCAGCAAGTTCAAATCGCTCATGCCTGATATTCCTCCACAACGTCCAGCTTCATGTCCAGAAGCCCCGCGTCCACGATCTCTTTTCCGATGCACAAAAGGTCAATGCCCCGGGCGGCCATCTCCGGGATCTGGGCGATCTTCACGCCCCCGGCAAAGGCCACCTTCACCCGGTCTTTGGCCTGCTGCCGCTCCAGCTCCGCCATGCAGGCGGCAAGGTCGGCAAGGTCCCCTGTGTCCACCATCAGAATATCGGCGCCCCCGGCCAGAGCCTGCCGGGTCTCCTCCTCCACCGTGCAGGCAAGGCCCTTGATCTGGATGATCTTCGTAGAGTCCTTCAGCGGGGCCACCGCCGTCAGCGCTGCGGGGATCGAGCCCAGCATCCGGATAAAATTCTTGTCGATATACACCATGGGCGGCTGGCAGATGCGGAAGCTGGCGCCGCCTGTTGCGATGGCCCGGCGCACCATGGTCTTCAGCACCGGGGGCATCTTCTTCCACGAGCCGGACACGATGCCCACCTGCCCCTGTGCCGCCGCGACCGCCGCCGCGGCAGCCGTTGCAATGCCGGAGGCCTTGGCCAGCGTGCCGATCACCTGCTCTTCCGCAATGGCCATCTGCGTCGGCGCGGCCACGATCTCGGCAAAGGGCTCGCCCTTTTTCAGGCGGCCGCCCTCTTCACTCAGGCACTTCCACTCCACGCCGATGGTCTTCGCCGTTTCGGCGGCATCCTCCACGCCGGAGAGGATGCCGTCCCGCTCCGGTGTAAGCACCGCCCGATAGCGGCGGCCCCGGAGCTGCTGAAAAATCAAGTCCCGAATATCTTCCATTGGTCTCCCTCTTTACTCCATCGTTCTACATTATAAAACATCGTTCGCACTATATCTTAGGAATTTGGCAGGTACAGCAGCACCTGCCAAATATCATGCGTTTTCCCTGCCCCTCAGGCGGTCATTTCCGGTATCCCAGCCGGGCGGAGAGCTTCTGCGTGCACTCCAGCAGATCACGCTTGACCTCTTCCTGATCCACATCGCCGATCTTCCCGTAGGGGAAGGAAAGGCTCACCGCGTACTCCGCCGTGCCGTTGTGGTCCAGAATGGGCGCGGCTACGCAGGTAAGGCCCGGCTCGATCTCCTCCCGGTCCATAGCGATGCCCGTCCGGCGCACTTCTTCCAGTTCCTTGCGCAGGTCGTTCTTGCGGGTGATGGTGTGCTCCGTCAGCCGCTGGAGGGGGTGGTTGAGCACCCGCTGCATCAGGTATTCCTCCGGCAGATAGGCAAGCATCGCCTTGCCCACGCCGGTGCAGTACATCGGCGCGCGCCGTCCCACGTTAGAAGCGCTGATCAGCGAGTTGCCGCCGTCCAGCTTCTCAATATAAATGACCTCGCCGCCGCTGTGGGTGGCGATATGCACCGTGGCGGGATATTTCAGCGCAAGGTGGGCACAGGCCTCCTTGGCCTCGCCCCGCACGTCGATCCGCGAGAGAACCAGATTCCCCAACTCAAAAAGGGTAATGCCCAGCCGATATTTCTTGTTGCTCTCCACCTGCTCCAAATACCCATAGCTGGTCAGCGTATTCACCAGACCGAATACGGTGCTCTTATTCAGATCCATCTCCGCGGCGATCTCAGAAATGCCCAACTCCTGCTCTTTGAGAAAGCAGCGAATGATCTCCGCGGCTCTGGCCACGGACTGCACCTGTACGCCGCGCCGTTTTTGTTCCTGACTCATGTTCTCTCCTATCCGTCTCCCCGTCGGGAGACGTTTTCAATTTACTCAGACAGCCTGTCCAGCTCTTCGCCCAGCATGGCGACAGCCTGCTCCAGATAGACCTGCAGAGACTGCACCGGGCCGATAGCCAGCCGGATGCTGCACCGCTGGGAGGGCACCAGAATTTTCAGCGCACTGCTGCCGCCCACGGCCGCGGCCATCTGCGGCGTCATCTCGCCTAGCAGACCGTTGGCCGCGAGGATCGCCACCGGGCCGAGGATCACCTGCATCTGCCCGGCATTGTGGACAATGGCGTTTTCTCCGGTGGCGCCGTCGTCCGCGCCGCCCTTAAGCATGGCCGCCGTGGCCAGCGCATTGGTCCCCAGCGCCCGCACGTAGAGCGAGGGGTATGCCCGCTTGATCTGCTCGACCAGCGCCCGGCCCACGCCGCCGCCCTGCCCGTCGATCACCGCGACGATGATACTCTGCCGCTTCATAGGCCGCCTCCCTCTACATTATAGAACGGTATTCTAAAAATTGCAACAGGAACTTGCCAGTTCCTGCCTGATTCGGCAAACCGCCCCGTTCGGATATTCTTCTTATACTATATTATGCACGTGCCCCCGTGTCTGTCAATACGTTTTTGATGATAGCAAATAATATTTGTTTATACCGAACAAGTCTTTCGTCATATTTTTGACAGGCTCACCCCTTGACGAATCCTCGTCTGATTTGCTATACTGGTAGCACAATGTAGCCACAAGGCTGCGCCGCGCCCTGAAGGGCGTCTGCTTTCTTCCCCCATCCGCGCATCCTTGCAAAGTCCCGCCGCAGGCGCAGGACGTTTTGCGATGTTTTTGTTTCATTATTTAATGGTATCGTAACGGCGGCATGAGCCGCCTGAAATGTCAGAAGACATACCGTGGGGTATGTCTTTTTATTTTCTTTTCGTAAGGAGTGTTCCATCCATGGACCTGAAAACCTTTTTTGAGCAGAACCCCTCCGGGGCGCTGGCCTTTTCCGGCGGAACGGATTCTTCCCTGCTGGTCTGGGCCGCCGCGCAGTACGGCAAGGACTGGCATGCCTACTATGTCCACTCTGCCTTCCAGCCCGCCTTTGAGCTGGCGGACGCCCGGCGCATCGCCTATCAGTGCCAGCTTCCCCTGACCATTATCGACGCGGACATTCTCCGCTACCCCGAAGTGGTGGCCAACCCCTCCGACCGCTGCTATTACTGCAAGCGCCGGGTCTTTTCCGCCATTTTGCATCAGGCCGCCGAGGACGGCTATTCCCTCATCATCGACGGAACCAACGCCTCGGACGATTCCGGCGACCGCCCAGGCATGAAGGCCCTGCGGGAAATGCAGGTGCGCTCGCCCCTGCGGGAGTGCGGCCTGACCAAGTCTGATGTGCGGGCCATGTGCCGCGAGGCCGACCTGTTTGTGTGGAGCAAGCCCTCTTACGCCTGCCTTGCCACCCGCATCCCCGCCGGAACCCCCATCACGGCGGAGGCCCTGCAAAAGGTGGAGCAGGCGGAAAACCTGCTCTCCTCCATGGGCTTTCAGGATTTCCGCGTCCGCCTGCGCGGCGGCAGCGTCGCCGTGCTGCAATTCACTGCCGACCAGTTCCCCTATGCGTGGGAGCGGCGGGAGCAGATCCTTGCGGCACTCGCCCCCCTTTTCACGCTGGTCACGCTGGACCTGAAGCCCCGGGCGAAGTCCCGCTGAAGGAGGCACAGGGATGGCAAAGGACATTCTTTCCGTGCTGCGGGAGGTACACTCCGGCGCGCTGACGCCGGAGGACGCCCTGCTGCGGCTGAAGCTGGCACCCTTTGAGGACCTGGGCTACGCCAAGGTGGATTACCACCGCGCCGTCCGGCAGGGCGTGCCGGAGGTCATTTACGGCCAGTCCAAGACCCGGGAGCAGATCAGCGGCATTCTCTCCGCCATGGAAAAGCGGGAGTGCGACAATATTCTGGTCACCCGTATCTCGCAGGAGACGGCAGACTATCTCGCCCAGCGCTTCCCCCTGCGCTATGAGCCGCTGGCCCGTCTGGCGCTGGCCTTCCCCAAGGAAGTGAAAGGCAAGGGCTCGATCGTGGTGGCCACCGGCGGCACCAGTGACATGGGTGTGGCCGAGGAGGCCGCCATCACCGCCGAGGCACTGGGCAACCGTGTGACCCGCCTTTATGACGTGGGCGTTGCGGGGCTGCACCGCCTTTTAAGCAATCTGGAACCACTGATGAGCGCCCGGGTGGTCATCGCCGTGGCCGGAATGGAGGGCGCCCTTGCCAGCGTGGTGGGCGGCCTTGTGGACTGCCCGGTCATCGCCGTGCCCACCAGCGTGGGCTATGGCGCGTCCTTCGGCGGTGTCAGCGCCCTGCTGTCCATGCTGAACTCCTGCGCCAGCGGCACCAGCGTGGTGAATATCGACAACGGCTTCGGCGCGGGCTTCCTCGCCAGCCGCATCAATCAAATGGAGAGTGCAAAGGAATGAAGACATTATATCTGGAATGCACTATGGGCGCCGCCGGCGATATGCTGATGGCGGCGCTGTATGAGCTGATGGACCCCCAACAGCAGCACGATTTTCTGGACACGATGAACCGCCTGTTCCCCGGCGTTTCCGTCCAGCCCCGGCAGGCCGTGACCTGCGGCATCACCGGAACGCACATGGATGTATTCATCCGGGGTGAGGAAGAGCACAGCCATGACGTGGCCCTGGGCTGCGGCGACGGCCATTCTCATATCCACACCCACGGGGAAAACGAACACGACCATCCCCACGACCATGAGCACGAGCATGACCATGAGCACAGCCACGACCATGAGCATCATCATGACCACGATCACGACCATATGCATGACCACGGGCACCACCATCACCACACCGCTCCGTCTGCCATCACCGCCCTGCTGGATGGGCTGGACGCCCCGGCAGAGGTGAAGGAAGCCGCCAAGGCCATCTATGCCGACATCGCCGGGGCCGAGGCCAAAGCCCACGGGATGCCCGTTTCCGAAATCCATTTCCACGAGGTCGGCGCGCTGGACGCGGTGGCGGACGTGACAGGCGTGTGCCTTGCATTGCACCTGCTGCATCCCGACCGCATTGAGGCGTCCCCCATCCACCTCGGCAGCGGACAGGTGCGCTGCGCCCACGGCATCGTGCCCGTGCCCGCCCCCGCCACTGCCCACCTACTTGAGGGCATCCCCTGCTACACCGGGGATATCCGGGGCGAGCTGTGCACCCCCACCGGCGCGGCGCTGCTGGCCCACTTCGCCTCCAGCTTCGGCCCCATGCCCGTGATGTGCCTTGCAAAGACGGGCTACGGCGTGGGCAAAAAGGAATTCCCCGCCGCCAACTGCGTCCGGGCGTTCTGGGGCGAGCAGGGCGACCCCCAGCAGGCCGAGATCATCGAGCTTTGCTGCCACATTGACGACATGACGGCGGAAGCGCTGGCCTTTGCCGGAGAGCAGCTTCTCGCACAGGGCGCGCTGGATGTTTCCGCCGCTCCCCTGACCATGAAAAAAGGCCGGACAGGCGTGAGCTTCACCGTGCTGTGCAAGCCCAAGGATGAAGAGCGCATTGCCCACGCCATCCTGCGGGAAACCAACACCAACGGCGTCCGCTCCCGCAGATGCCGCAAGTTTATCCTCACCCCCTCTGTGAAAACCGTGGACACCGCCTACGGCCCCATGCGCATCAAATGCGCCGATGGCGAGGACATCCACCGGGAAAAGCCGGAATACGACGACGTGGCCGCCGCCGCAAAGGCCGCAGGCGTTCCTTTCCGCGAAGTCTGGGCAGCTGTTTTTAAGGAGTGCGGGCATGAATCGAACTGAACGCAGGCGGCCCCGGCTGGCCGTGCTGCTTGCGGTGCTGGCTGCCGCCGCGCTTGTCACCGTGCTTCTGGCCACGGGGCTCGGCCCCGTCTCCGTCTCCCCTGCCGCCACCGCGAAAATCCTGCTCTCCCGCGTGCCCCTCATCGGGCAGGGCGTGCCCCACACATGGGATGCACTGGAGGAAAACATCGTGCTGAATCTCCGGCTGCCCCGGGTGTGCCTTGGCATGGTGGTGGGCGCGTCGCTGGCGGTGTGCGGCGTGGCCATGCAGGCGCTGGTGCGCAACAATCTGGCCGATCCCTTTATTCTGGGCGTTTCCTCCGGCGCGGCAGCTTTTGGAACGCTGGGGATGCTCTTTGGAACCTTCAGCTTTCTGGGGACCTACGCCCTTTCCATCAGCGCGTTTCTGGGCGCGGCGGTGACCATCGTCTTTGTGTATGCCATCTCCCGGGTGGGCGGGCGCATCAACATCACCCAGCTTCTGCTCTCCGGCGTGGCCATCTCCATGATCATGGACGGCGTGACCAGCATCATCAAGCTCAGCGCTCCCAACGCGCTGGGGCTGCACAACGCGGAGTTCTGGATGTCCGGCAGTCTGGCCGGAGCCAAGTGGGCGTATTTGAAGCTGCCCTTCTGGGTGCTGGTGGGATGCATGGCCTTTCTGCTGGTCAACTACCGTGGGCTGAATCTGCTGCTGCTGGGCGACGAGAGCGCAGGATCGCTGGGCGTGAATGTGCCCCGGCTGCAAAAGATGCTGGTGCTGGCGGCCTCCTTAATGGCAGGGGTCACCATCGCCGTCAGCGGCACCATTGGGTTCGTGGGGCTGATGGTGCCCCATTTTACCCGGTTGCTGGTGGGCGGCGACCATCGGCGGGTGCTGCCCGTTTCCGCCCTGCTGGGCGGCATTCTGGTGGTCTGGGTGGATGTGGCGGCACGGATGCTCATCGCGCCGGAGGAGCTGCCTGTGGGCGTGCTCACCGCCGTGATCGGCGGCCCCATCTTCATCTGGATGCTGAAAAAAAGTTACAGGAGGTGACCTCGATGCGCCTGCAAGTACAGGATGTGTCGTTTTCCTATCCCTGTGGAAGAGCCGTGGAGGAGATTTCCCTCCACGTGGACAGGGGTGAATTTGTGGGGCTGATCGGCCCCAACGGCAGCGGCAAGTCCACGCTGCTGAAAATGGTCTATCGGGCGCTGCGGCCGGAGCAGGGCCGCATTTTGCTGGACGGCGAGGACCTTGCGGGAATGCTCTTTCGCACCTCCGCCCTGAAAATGGCGGTGGTGGGGCAGGAAAATGAGGTTCCCTTCGACTTTTCCGTGGAGGAAATGGTGGCCATGGGCCGCTCACCCCACAAAAAGCTCTTTGAAGCGGATACGGGGGAGGACCGCCGCATCGTCCATCATGCGCTGGAGCATCTGGGCATTGAGCAGCTCGCCAAGCGGAACTACCGCCACCTCTCCGGCGGCGAGAAGCAGCGGGTGCTGATCTCCCGAGCCATCGCGCAGGAGAGTGACTTCCTGATTCTGGACGAGCCCACCAACCATCTGGACATCAGCTACCAGATGCAGATCTTCGACTTTATCAAGCGGCTGAACGTCACCGTTCTCTCTGCCATCCACGATCTGAACATGGCTGCGCTGTACTGCGACCGCCTGTATGTCATGGAACACGGGCACATCGTGCTGGAGGGCACACCGGAGGAGGTGCTGACCCCCGCCAACATCCGCCGGGTGTACGGCGTGGAAAGCACCGTCTCCCGCCATCCAGCCACCGGAAAGCTCTCCATCGCATTTCTCCCGGCATTTGTACAAGCAGAATCCAACAATATGGTAAATAGAGAAAGGAATTACGCATAATGAAACATTTCTTCTCTGCGGCCTGTGCACTAGCACTGACTGCCAGTCTTCTCACCGGATGCAGCAGTTCCTCCGCCGCACAGCCCGAGCCCCCTTCCTCTCCATTGGAGAATGAAGACTATATCCCTGTGACCCTCAGCAACTATGGCCGGGAGGTCACGGTGTCCAAGCTGCCGGAAAAGGTGCTGACCCTTGGTCCCAACTGCACGGAGCTGTTCGTCGCGCTGGGGCTGGGTGACCGGGTCATCGGCCGCTCACTGGTCAACCACAGCCGGGGCCCGCTGCCGGAGTATGCCGACATCGTAAACGCCATCCCTGAGCTCAACCACGCCTCCGCCACCCGGGAGGCCATTCTTACCAGCGGCGCGGATTTCATTTACGCGCTGGACTGGGAGATCAGTGACGAGGGCTGCGACCCGGAGGAGGCTGCCCAGTACGGCATGACGGTCTACATCAACTCCGCCACCACGCTGGAAGAGCAGTATCAGGAGATCAGCGATATTGGCCGCATCTTCGGTGTGGAGGATACCGCCAGCGCTTTTGTGGAGGACCAGCGCGCCCGCATTGCCGCCGTGGCAGATACGCTGAACGGCCAGACGCCGAAAAAGGTGCTGGTGTATGACAGCGGAAACGACGGCGTGTTCACCTGCTCGGGCAGCAACTTTGAGTCGCTTCTCATCTCACTGGCCGGAGGTGAGAACCTCTTCGACGACCTGACGGACAAGCAGTGGATCACCGTCAGCTACGAAGAAGTCTTGGCCCGGGAGCCGGACGTGATCCTGATCCACGATTACGACTCCCCCTCGGTGGAGGAAAAAATCGCGGAGATCAAGTCGAACCCCACGCTTTCTCAGCTGGAGTGCGTGAAAAACGACGCCTTTGCGGTCATCACGCTGGAGAGCGTGCTGCCCGGTGACCGGATGGCCTATGCCGTGGAATCCCTGGCCGCCGATTTCTTCCCGGAGCTGTTCCCTCAGACCTGACCCGTTTTCCACACAGCGTGGAAAACTTCTTTCCCCATAAACTATGAAAAACCCGCACATTCCCTGCCGGAACGTGCGGGTTTTTCCTGTTCAGCTGTTGCCGCCCATGTAGCGGCGCAGGGTCTCCAGATTGCCCTGCATCAGGGAAAGATAAGTGACGCCGTTTTCCATGTCCTGCCGGGAAACATTGTGGCAGGTGTGGAACATGGCGGTCTCCACCCCCGCCGCTTCGGCAATACTGTCCGCCACCAGATGGTTGGAAAACTCAATATACCACACCACCGGAAGCTGCTCTTCCCGCACCTTATTGGTCAAAAACGCCACTGTGGCGGCGGAGGGTTCCGTCTGCGTGCCGCAGCCGGGAAACGCCGCGTAATATTCCACGCCGTAGGCTGCGGCAAAATACCGCAGGGGGAAGCGGTCGCCAAACACCATGGGGCCCCGGTCCACCGAGAAAAACTCCCGGAACTCCCCATCCAGCGCTTCCAGCTTTTGGGCATAGTCCCCCGCGGCGGCAAGATATGCCGCGCTGTTGGCCCCGTCCAGTGCGGCAAGGCGCTGGCCGATGGCCTCAGTAATAGCGGCGGCGTTGGCCGGGGAGGTCCACACATGCTCGTCCAGACCGATCACATCGCCCTCGCCGTGGTGGTGTTCGTCTTCGTGGTGGTCCTCATGGTCGTGGCCCCGCTCGGCCTGCATCCCCTCCACGGTCTCCTCTTCCAGCAACGGCACACAGTCGATCATCCGCAGCTGCTCGCCCTTTGGCTCCACCGCGTCCAAGATCGTATCCACCCAAGCGTCAGACTCGCCGCCTAAATAAATAAACAGGTCGCAGTTCTGCACAGCCAGAATGTCCGCAGGCGTGGGCTCATAGGAATGGCTCTCCGCCCCCGGCGGCAGCAGCAGCTCTACGTCCGCAAGCCCCCCGGCGGCAGCCCGGGCCAGATCATAGGCGGGGAACACCGTCGTCACAATATGCACTCGCCCATCCTCCGCCTGCGCCGGGGCGGCAGGGGCGCAGGCCGTGAGCAGCAGGCAGAAAAGCAGTGCTGGCAGCAATTTTTTCACAAATATATCTCCTTCAATTTGAGAATCATTTTCGAATTTACATCATAGCACGCACCGCCGAAAAATGCAAGCGGGAAGTTAGGGCTTCACAAATCCGCAAAACAGTATATACTAAAGGGTGAATTTGTTGAATCGGGAGGAATTTCCATGAACGACCTGCTCAAGCGGATCAAAACCAACGCCATGCTCTCCGCCGCGCTGTATGCCCTGCTGGGACTGGTGCTGCTGTTTTGGCCGGAGCTTTCCGCCAGCGTGCTGTGTCTTGCGCTGGGCGCGGTGCTGCTGGTCTGCGGTGCGGTGGACATCCTTGTGTTCCTGCGCACCCGGGATGGCAGCCTTTACTCCGCACTCCACCTGATCGTGGGCATCATCCTTGCGGCGGTGGGACTGTGGCTGATGGCCCGCCCCACACTGGTCACGGTCATTATTCCCCGGATCGTGGGCGTGCTCATCTGCTTCCATGGCTTTTCTGATCTGGGCAGCGCCCTCACGCTGCACAAAAACGGCTCGTCCCGCTTCGGCGCAGCACTGGCGCTAGGCGTCATCACGCTGGCGCTGGGCGCGGTGCTGGTGGTGCGGCCTTTCAGCGCGTTCGCCACGGTGACGCGGCTGCTGGGCGCATTCCTGCTTTATGACGGCATCAGCGACCTGTGGATCACCGGGCAGGTGAGCAAGGCCGTCCGGCAGGCCCAGCAGGATGCCCACGCCCGGCAGGATGCCGTGGACGTGGACTTTGAAGACGTGCACGACGACTGAAAACCTTCATAATAAACATTGCGCCGCCCTGCTTCGCAGGACGGCGCAATGCTATTTTCAGGATTCCTTTTGCCCATCTTCTTCGCCGCTGTGGCGCAGCCGCCAGCGCAGGCCGGAATAGCGCTTTTGCTGGCGGTCGTTGGCCGCCATGGCGCGGACGGCGGCATCGTCCCCCACCACGATCATCAGCTCCCGCGCCCGGGTCAGGGCGGTATACAGCACGCCCCGCACCATCAGCGACTGGGCCGCAGGCATGGCGGCAAGCACCACACAGCGGTATTCGCTGCCCTGCGCCTTGTGCACCGTCTGGGCATAGGCCAAATCCAATTCATTCAGCATTTCCACGCTGTATGTGGCGGCACGGCCGTCAAAATCCAGCGCCAGCCACTCGCCGGAGGGGTCGATCTCCACGATCTTCCCCACATCGCCGTTGAAAATGCCCGTGCCCACCGCGCCATCCTCTTTGCCCCATACCACGTCATAGTCGTTGCGGGTCTGCATGATGCGGTCGCCCTGCCGGAAGAGCCGATCGCCCCACTGCACCTCCCGCTTGTCCGGCGCGGGGGGATTCAGTGCCTCCTGCAAACAGCGGTTGAGGCGGATGGTGCCACTGGCGCCCTTGCGGGTGGGCGTGAGCACCTGGATCTGATCCACCGGAATGCCCATTTTTTCCGGCAGGCGGGTCTTGCACAGCTCCACCACCGTGGCCACCGTCCGCTCACTGTCCCGGCGGCAGAGGAAGAAGAAATCATTCTGGTCATTGGTCAGCGCAGGCGGCTGCCCCAGATTCACGGCGTGGGCATTGCGGATGATGGCCGACTGCTCGGCCTGCCGGAACACCTCCCGCAAAAAGACAGTCTCCACCCGTCCGCTGCGGATCAGGTCGGAAAACACATTTCCCGCCCCCACGGAGGGCAGCTGGTCGGCGTCGCCCACCAGCACCAGCCGCGTGCCGGGCCGCAGCGCCCGCAGCAGAGCGGAAAACAGCGTCACGTCCACCATGCTCATCTCGTCTACGATCACCGCGTCGGCCTCCAGCGGCTCCTTTTCCGTTTTGGTGAAGGTCACCTGCGCCGTGGCTTCGTTCCAACTCATGCCAAGCAATCTGTGCACCGTTTGGGCCTCCCGGCCCGTCACCTCGCTCATCCGCTTGGCGGCGCGGCCCGTGGGGGCCGCGAGCACAATCTCCAGACCCATTTTTTCAAACAGTGCCACGATGCCCCGCACCGTAGTGGTCTTGCCTGTGCCGGGGCCCCCGGTGAGGATGATCACACTCCGCTGCGCCGCAAGCTCAACGGCCTGCCGCTGCTGCGGCGCGTAGGTAATGCCCTGCTCAGTTTCGATCTGCGCCACGGTCTTCGCCGCCTGACGGCTCTTGTCCGCCTCCACCGCCAGCAGGCCATTGAGCCGCAGACAGGCGGAGCACTCCGCCTCCCACAGCCGCCGGAGGTAGCAGGCCTGCACATTGGCCACCTGCTCCTGCACCACGGCAAAGCTCCCGGTCAGATCGTCCAGCGCCTGCTCCACCAGTTCCTCCGGGCAGTCCAGCAGCTGGGCGGTGGCGGCCACCAGCTTGGGCCGGGGCAAAAACACATGACCGTTATTTTCATTGTGGCTGAGTTCAAAGGTCACTGCCGCCCGCAGCCGCTCCTTGCTGTCGGCGGAGAAGCCCATGCTCATGGCGATCTCGTCCGTGGCAGAAAATTCCACGCCGCAGCCGTCAGCCGAGAGCAGATAGGGGTTTTCCCGAATCTTTTCCAGCGCCGCGTCGCCATAGGCCTCCCGCAGGCGCATGGCCAGCACAGGGGGCAGCTGATACCGGGTCAGAAAGGCCATCAGCCGCCGCAGCCCCTGCGACTGGCGGAAGCTCTGGGTGATCTCCTGCGCCTTTTTTTCCGTGATGCCCTTGATCAGGCTCAGCCGCCGGGGATCGGATTCCAGCACGTCCAGCGTCTCCGGGCCGAAGTGGTCTACGATGCGGCGGGCAGTGGCAGGCCCTACGCCTTTACAGATACCGGAGGCCAGATAGTTGAAAATGTCCTCCTCATCCTCCGGCAGGGCGCGCTCCATCTCCACTGCCCGAAGCTGCTGGCCGTGCTGGGGATGCTGCTCCCACACGCCGGAAACCGTCAGGTGCTCGCCCGGCGCGGCGCAGGGGATGCACCCCACCACCGTGACCACCTCGCCCTCCTCGGTGAGCAGGCGGAGCACCGTATAGCCGTTTTCGGCGTTTTGAAAGATCACGCTATGTATTGTCCCATCCCATGTGACCAGCTCTTCCATGTCGTTTCCTACTTTACTTGAAATTCATCCGCGGCTGTCAGCACCGCGTCCTTTTCCCGCCGGGCAAGATACTCCGCCAGCGCCTTTGCCTCCCCGGTCAGGCCGCAGTCCACCAAAACCACCCGGGCTCCGGGCAGCCGCCCCTGCACACGCCGCAGCTCCCGCACGTCCGCTTCCATGGCCAGCGCCTGTCCCCGCAGGGGCAGTACCAGCAAAAGCCCCGGGATCGACGGCCGCCCCGCATGCAGCAGCGCGCCTGCCGCGATCCACACCACCGCCGTCATACCCACGGCGGAGAAAAAGGCCAGCGCACCGTCATAAAAAACGCTCATATCCATCACCTCAGGACAGTGTATGACGCTGCGGCGGCGCGTGTGTCCCTTCCAAAAGCGGCATAGCCACTTTTGGGCAAGCGCTTCTCTCCGTTTCTCGATTGGCCGCGATGCGGCCAATCGACGCTCAGTCCTCCCTTGTGATACCCAGCTCTGCCAGAATGGCTTCCTCCCGCGCGCGCATCTGCTTTTTCTGTGGACCCTCGTCCAGATGGTCATAGCCCAGCAAATGCAGCACGGAGTGCACCACCAGATAGGCAAGCTCCCTCCGGTTGGAGTGGCCGTACTCTTTGGCCTGCGCCGCCACATGCTCCATGGAGATCACCATGTCGCCCAGCGGCATCAGCCCCGTGCCGGGATCGGCGTCCTCCGCGCCGGGAAGCTGGCCGGGCGTCAGGTCGAATTCCGGGAAGCTCAGCACGTCCGTGGCCCGGTCTACCTCCCGCATCTCCCGGTTGATCTGGTGGATGGCCTCGTCGCTTGTCAGCAGCACGTCCACCTCGCAGAGAAAGTCCACGCCCTCTGCCGCCAGCGCGGTGCGGATGACCTTGCGAATGAATGCCCGCTGACTGTCATTCACCCCCGGCACGTCAGAAGTGATTGGTATATAGTGTCTTTTTGCCATTATTTTGTCCCTTTCCCGGTTTTTCGATTGGCGTCCCGCTCATAGGCCTCTACAATGCGCTGCACCATCACATGGCGCACCACGTCCGCGTTGGTCAGCTCACAGATGCCGATGCCCTCCACATTTTTCAGTACCCGCATGGCCTCCCGCAGTCCGGAGGGCTTGCCGTCCGGCAGGTCGATCTGGGTCACGTCTCCGGTGATAACGATCTTGGAGCCAAAGCCCAGCCGGGTCAAAAACATTTTCATCTGCTCGCGGCTGGTATTCTGGGCCTCGTCCAGAATGATGAAGCTGTCGTCCAGTGTGCGCCCGCGCATATAGGCAAGGGGGGCCACCTCGATATTGCCCTTTTCCAGATATTTCTGATAGGTCTCCGCCCCCAGCATATCAAACAGCGCGTCATACAGTGGCCGCAGGTACGGGTCCACCTTGCTTTGCAGGTCACCGGGCAGAAAGCCCAGCCGCTCGCCAGCCTCCACCGCCGGGCGGGTGAGGATGATGCGGTTGACCTGCTTATCCCGGAAGGCCTGCACGGCGGCGGCCACAGCCAGATAGGTCTTGCCCGTGCCGGCGGGACCCACGCCGATGGTGACCGTGTTATGCAGCACCGACTTGATATACTCCTTCTGGCCGATGGTCTTGGGCTTGATGGGGCGGCCCTTGGCGGAGATGCACAGCACGTCACCCGTCAGCTCCGTGATCTGCTCCTCCTTTCCCGCCCGCACCAGCCCGATGACATAGCGCACGTTCTGCTCGCCGATGGCCTCGCCCCGGCTGGAAAGCGTCAGCAGGGCCTGCAACGCCTTGCAGGCCAGCATGGTGTTCTCCGCGTCGCCCTCCACCCGCAGCTCACCGTCCCGGTTCACCACGGTGACGGAAAATTCCTGCTCCAGCAGACGGACGTTTTCATCAAACGAGCCAAAGATATTCACGGCCTGTTCCAGCCGCTCAATGCTGATCCTCTGTTCCAAAGCTGTATCACTCCTGTATATCCGGGCTTACTATCCCGGTTCTTCCGTATAGATCGGCAAACTGCGCCCGATCTCCTCTTCGCACTCCGCCGTCAGCGTCACGCGCAAAAGCTCTCCCTGCCCGCGGCTGGTGCACAGCATCGAACGCACCGCGCCATAGGGTGCCACCATGCGGCGAAGCTGCTGCTCCAGCACCTGCCGGGCCGCCTCCTCCGCCTCGGATGCCGTGCGGATGCGCACTTGCGTTTCGTAAAACCGCAGCTGCTCGGAAACCAGCGTCACCGGAAGCAGGATGCCCAGCAGCACCAGCTGCTTTCTTTTGCTTATTTTATCATAAGTTGCCCCCTGGATGCTACTGTTTCGAAAGAATTTTACCCGGTACTTTCCGATCACCATCGCCCGGCAGTGCTTTACCCGGCCCGTGTACCGCTTTTCTGCCACGCGGAGGGGGACGTTCGTGGTCAGGGCATACCACGTTCTGGCCCGAACGCTGCCCATTCCCGGAAGGAGCCGCGCGCCGAAGGTATCCAGATCCGCAACGCCGGAGATCAGCAGCTGCCCCTGCGCAACGGAGGTGCCGGGCAGCACGCAGTTCACGCCGTCCATACCCCGCACCTCCAGCACCAGCCCCGCCCGCCGGGCCACCACATTGGCCGGGGCCTGCTCATCCACGATCTCCGGCGGCAGCACCCGCTCCCGCACCTGCACCTTTGCCCGGCAGCCGGACACGTTCACCGCGATCCACTGCAGCTCCGGGATGTCCAGCAGCACGTGGTTGCGGATGTCCTCGCCGTCCAGTGTCAGGCCGAAGGCCCCCAGACCCACGCCGTTTTTCTCCAGCGCCCGGAGGATGCGCTCATCTGACACCGTCTCATTGCCCTCGATCTGATAGTCCCACACGAAAAAGGAACTGATGAACAATCCGAAACCGCAGACGAGCAGCCCCACCGCCAGCGCCGTCCGGCGGCGGAAGCGCCCCAGAAGAAAGGGCACGCCCTCGCCCCGCTCCACCTGCAATCCGCACTCCAGCTTTTCCGCCGCCTGCCGCAAAAGCCGATAATCCCGGCGGGTCATGCGGCAGCGGAACACCGTGGGCGATTCCCATGAAAGGTCCCAGAAGGCCAGATCCCGCGCCCCGCACAGGTTCAGCACCCGCTCCGGAAAGGGACACTCCGCCCGAATGCACACCTGCCCCCGCAGGCGGTTTACGATCCCTCTCATGGCCGCGGCAGCCATGTCAGGCTGTCGATCCGGCCGCCGATGCGCAACTCCCCCGCCGACATGGCAAGAAGCGTCAGCCCCGCGCCGCAGATGCGCAGCACCCCCGCCGGGGTATTGGCGTCCACCTGCTCTTCACTGTAAGAAAGAATTCCGGTATGGTGCTCCAGATATAACTGTCGGCTGCCCACCAGCTCCAGACGGGGAAGCCCCGCCACCACGTCCGCAGGCAGGTCAAAAAGCTCCGCCACAGCGCCCAGCACGCCGCCCTCCCGTTCTCTTCGGTTTTTCTCCATGTGCCTCCACCTCCGAAAAAATCCTATGCCGTCCGGTGCTGAATCTTGCCCCGCCGCGCATATAAAGAAGGGGTGATGTACATGGAAACACGTTGGCGCAAGGACGCCTGTCTGGTTCTCTGCGGCCTGCTGGCCTTTTTCCTCTGGGATGCCGCCCGGGTGCGGAAGGCCGCCGTGCAGGCGCTGGGCCTGTGCGCCGGGACCGTCATTCCCTCCCTGTTCCCGTTTCTGGCCGTGTCCAGCCTTTTGACCGCGCTGGGACTGGGCGAGTGGTTAGCTCCACAGCTCTCCGGGCTGATGACCCCGCTTTTCCGTCTGCCGGGCTGCGCCAGCGCGGCGCTGGGACTGGGGCTGGTAGGCGGCTATCCCATCGGGGCCCAGACCGCCGCTGGGCTCTATCGGCAGGGCCTGCTGACGGAGGACGAGACACTTCGCCTACTGACCTTCTGCAATAACTCCAACCCTGTTTTTCTCATCAGTGTGCTGGGTGTGGGGGTGTTCGGCAGCTTCCGGGCGGGCCTGACGCTGTGGCTCATCCATTTGATGGCCGCCCTTCTCACCGGGCTGTGCCACCGGGGCGGGAAGCGCCCCCGGCGAAAAGGCCCGCCGCCCGCGCTTGCTTTCCGGGCCGTTCCCTTTTCCACAGCAGTGGTGGAAGCCGTCCGCTCCGCCGCGAATGCCATGCTCTCCGTCTGCGCCTTCGTCACGCTGTTTTACGTTCTGGTGCACCCGCTGGTGCGCCGGGGCGGACTGCTCTGCACTGCGGCGGCAGGAACTGTGGAGCTATTTTCCTTTACAGCTATGCTTTCACCGGACCTGCCGTCTTTTGTGCTGGCCGCCGCCTGCGCCGGGTGGGGCGGGCTTTCCGTCCTGTGCCAGACGGCGGCGGTGCTGGACGGCAGCGGCCTTCCCCTTGCCCCCTGCATCCGGGGAAAGGCCCTGCAAGCCCTGTTTTCCGCCCTGCTGGCACTGGCGCTGGCCCCCTGCGTGCTGGGGTAAGGCCATCAAGAAAATCCCTCTGTCGCCAATTTCCGGCAACAGAGGGTATTTTTCTTTATCTATATTACATTTTGGAATCGTTTTCAGCAGCTTTCACTGCTTTGACCACTCGGCTGGTGCCAAGACGGGAGGCCCCTAGACGGAGAAAGTCCGCCGCATCCTCCAAATTGGAAATGCCCCCCGCGGCCTTGATCTTCACATGGGGGCCGATGTGCCGGGCGAACAGCGCCACATCCTCCCGGGTGGCACCTCCGCCGCCAAACCCGGTGGAGGTTTTGATATAATCCGCGCCGGAGTCAGTAACAATGCCGCACAGGCGCACCTTTTCCGCCTCTGTAAGGAAACAGCATTCCACGATCACCTTTAGTACCTTTCCGCCGCAGGATTCCTTCACCACCTGAATCTCATGGAGCACATCGGCCCATCGGCCATCCTTCACCCAGCCCAGGTTGATGACCATGTCCACCTCCGATGCGCCGTTTTTCACCGCGTCCGCCGCCATGAAGCACTTGGTCGCCGTGGTGTCATACCCATTGGGAAAGCCGATCACGGTACAGATGGGCACCCGGTCCGCCGCGTATTCCGCCGCCTGCCGGACATAGCTTGCCGGAATGCACACGCTGGCACAGCCATACCGGATGCCGTCGTCACACACGGCACGAATCTCCTCCCACGTGGCCGTCTGCGCCAGCAGGGTGTGGTCGCATTTTTTCAGAATTTCCTTCACGTCCATAAAAGCCGCCTCCTTGAAGCTGATAAAGGCAGTATAACAAAGCTGCCGTCCGCTGTCCAGCGCTCTTGCCAAGCAGGCACTCCGGTGTTAAAATAGGGGCACTACACAGTTTGGAGGCACACCCATGAAAAACCGTTTTCTCGCGCTGCTGTGCGCACTGTTGCTGCTGGTAAGCGCTGTTCCCACCACCTTTGCACTGGAGGGAGAAACCACCCGCGCCGCCGACACCCTTGCTGCGCTTCACATCGTGCAGGGGGATTACGCCCTTAATGCCACTGCCACCCGGGCCCACGCCGCCGTGCTGCTGGTGCGTCTGGCTGGCGAGGTGCAGGCGGCAAGTCAGACCGTGGTTTCCGGCCGTTCCCCCTACTATACCGCCCCGGCCTTTGCCCGCTCTTCCATCGCCTATGCCGCCTCCCGCGGCTGGATCACCAGCCTGAGCGCGGCCTCCTTCCATCCGGACGATCCCCTGACCGCCGACGAGTGGTATGCCATGCTGCTGCGGATGCTGGGATACAGCAGCAGCGATTTCCCGCTGGGCAACGCGGCGCTCTTCGCCCAGCGCATCGGCCTTTCTTCCAAGACCCGCAGCGGGGAACTGACCCGCGGCGAGCTGTTTCAGGCCATGCGGGAAGCGCTGACCTTCTCCTATCGGGACGGCTCTGCCACCGTGGCCGAGCACCTGATTGCCTGCGGCGCGGCGGACCGCGCCACGGTCAGCGCGTTGGGACTTCTGGATCAGGATCTAACCGCCCGGGAGATTTCCGACCGCTATTCCGCCGCCGTGTTCTGTCTGGACGAGTATGAATCGGACCGGGCCTTTTTGGACGGCGTTCCCTCCGGCAACGCCAGCGGCTTCTTCATCTCGTCCGACGGCGTGGCTGTCACCAATTACCACACCATCAAGGGCGCGATCTATGCCACCGTCACCCTCACCACAGGCGAGACCTTCCCGGTAGAATCCGTGATCTGGTATTCCCCGGAGATCGACCTTGCGGTGCTGCGCATCTCCCAAACCTCCACCGACGGGAACAAGGCCGCCTCCTTTGCCTGTCTTGACATCGTGGGCACGGAGGATGTCCGCTCCGGCGACATGGTCTATACACTGGGCAATCCTCTGGGGCTGGGCCTTGCGGTCAGCTCCGGCATTGTCAGCGCCACCACCCGGGATGTGGAGCGCTACGCCCTACCCTGCGTGATGAACACGGCGGATATTTCCAAGGGCAGCAGCGGCGGCGCACTGCTGAATATTTACGGCCACGTGATCGCCGTGACCTCCGGTGCCTTTGCCTACGGCAACAATATGTATCTGGCCGTCCCTGCCGACCCCATTTTGACGGTGGACACCACTGCGAAGGGCCTGCCCCTGCAAGAGGTAGCCCGTATTGAATTTGCCAAAGAGGCGGCAGAGAATTGAATGCTGCACGAAGAAACCCAGTGCTGAAAATCCGGCACTGGGCTTCTTCCTTTTCTTGATTTCCCGCAGCCTTATCAGGCGGTTTTTCACGCATTCGGGTCCCTGCTGCCTTCGCCCTTTCGCGCCTCCAGATAGCATAGGGGCGCCAAGGCGCTGCCCAGCGTTTCCTGTCGCAGCGGCGCAAAGCCGCACCGGGCCACAAAGTCAGAAAACTGCGCCGCGCCCCAGCGGTGATCTACCCGAAAACCAAACAGGCGCATCACGCTCCGGCGCAGGCGGCCCCGGCCGCCCTCCCCATGCACGAAGGTAGGCACGATCAGCACTCCCCCAGGCTTCAGCACCCGCCGCGCTTCCGCCAGTGCCTTTTCCGGCTGTGGCATGATGTGCAGGACATTGGCGGCCACCACCGCGTCAAAGGTCTCAGATGCATAGGGCAGGGCCACGGCATCCTGCACACTGTAATGCACCCGGCAGGAAGCAGGCTTCTTCCGCGCCTGCGCGATCATCTCCGGTGCAAGGTCCGTGGCCTCCAGATCCCGCACACAGCCCGCAATGCGCTGGGAGAGCAGGCCCGTTCCGCACCCCAGCTCCAGCACGTTCATATCCCGGTGCAGCCGGGGCTTCATCCGCGCCGCCACCGCGTCGTACAGCGCCGCGTCGCGGCGCATAAACCAGTCATACCTGCCAGACCAGCGCTGCCAGAAGCGCAGCGCACTTTGATCCTGTGCCGTTTCCCCTGTCATACTCCCACGCCCTTTCAAAAGTTAGTCTAAACTAACTTTTGCTCAAAAAATTTGTGCCTCCAATGTTGTTTGCCCCGGGGAAGCAAAATGCTTCCCCGGGGCGGGATCGTTCAGTCCAGCAGATTGGTCATACTGCGCACACTGATGCCCAGCGTGGAAAGGTTATGCAGCAGCGCCGAGGTGGCCGGGGGCAACAGACCCGCCGCGCCCAGCACGATCAGCGTGCCGTTGAAGCCCAGCACAAAGCGATAGTTGCCGTTGATGCGCTTGAGCAGGCCGTTTGCGATCATTTTCAGCAGCACCAGCTCGAACAGGTCATCCGCCGCGATGGTGATGTCCGCGATCTCCCGGGCGATGGCCGCGCCGTCGCTGATAGCAATGCCTACGTCCGCCGCGGACAACGCGGGGGAATCGTTGATGCCATCGCCGATCATGACCACCGTCCGTCCGGCGGCCTTTTCCTGCTCCACAAAGCGGGCCTTGTCCTCGGGCAGCACCTCTGCGAAGTACTGATCCACGCCTACCTGCTTTGCAATGGCGGCAGCGGTGCGCTCGTTGTCTCCGGTCATCATCACCATCTTGGAAACGCCCAGACGGCGCAGGCTGTTGAGCACTGCGGAGGCCTCCTCCCGCAGAGGATCGGCCACACAGATCACGCCGCTGAGCACACCGCCCACGGCCAGATACAGATGGGAATATTCCGCGGGCAGCGCGTCAAAGGCCGCCCGCTCTCCCTCCGGGATCACGCAGCCCTCGTCCTCAAAGACGAAGTGATAGCTGCCGATGAGCACCTTTTTCCCGTTGATGCGGCTGGCAATGCCGTGGGCAACCACATAGTCCACTTCGGAGTGCATCTCCTCATGGGAAATCCCCCGGAGCTTTGCCTCCTTGACCACGGCGTTGGCCATGGAATGGGGGAAATGCTCTTCCAGACACGCGGCTACCCGCAGCACCTGCGCTTCCTCCATGCCGTTGAACGCCGCCACCTGCGCCACGGTGGGCGTGGCATGGGTCAGCGTCCCAGTCTTGTCGAAAACAATGGTATCCGCCTTGGCCATGGCCTCCAGATACTTGCCGCCCTTGACCGTGATGTGGTAGCTGCCGCACTCCCGCATGGCGGAGAGCACGGAAAGGGGCATGGAAAGCTTCAGCGCGCAGGAGAAGTCCACCATCAAAATGGAGATGGCGCGGGTGGCGTTGCAGGTGAGCAGATAGGTCAGCACCGTGCCCGCAAGGCTGTACGGCACCAGCCGATCGGCCAGCGCCAGCGCCCGGTTCTCCGTGGAGGATTTCAGCTTCTCCGACTCCTCGATCATATTGACGATCTGGTCATAGCGGCCGGAGCCGGACTGCTGCTCCACCCGGATGACGCACTCGCCCTCTTCCACCACCGTTCCGGCGTAGACGCAGGCGCCTTCCGCCTTGCGCACCGCCAGAGATTCTCCGGTGAGGGACGCCTGATTCACGCTGGCCTCGCCGGAGAGCACCCTGCCGTCCAGCGGGATCACGCTTCCGGTGTGGACGCAGATGTCGTCCCCCGCCTTGACCTGCGTGATGGGCACCAGCGTTTCGGAGTCTCCGGTCTTCAGCCACACCCGGTCCACATTCAGGGACATGCAGCGGGCAAGGTCGCCCAGCGACTTCTTCCGCGTCCATTCCTCCAGCAGTTCGCCAAGGCCCAGCAGGAACATGACGGACGAGGCCGTGCCATAGTCGCCCCGCACCACGGAAACGCCGATGGACAGTGCGTCCAACACCTCCACCTCCAGCTTTCTGCGCAGCAGACAGCGAACGCCCCGCCAGAGATAGCGCAGCGATTTCCACACCGTATAAATATTGTCCAGCGAAACGGGCAGGAAGAACTTTCGCATCAGCCGGAACAGCACCATGTTCACAAGCCGCTCCTGATACTTCCGGTTCAGCGCCCGGCCGCTGTTCTCCGGCGTGGAGGCGACCAGCGCCTCCCGGTCGAAGGAAAATGCCGCGACGCCGTGCAGGATGTCCTCCCGGCCCTCCCGGTAGAGCACCACCATGTCGCAGGTGCGCTCATTCACCGTGGCCTGCCGCACACCGGGCAGCGCCGCCAGATACTCCTGCAGCTGGTCCGCCTCTTCCATGGTCATGCGGCTCTTCAAAGCACGCAGGCGGATGCGCCCCGTGCTCTCATGCATAATTTTACATTTCATGTATCTTCGCTCCCATGAGAAAAGGCCGCCCGCATCTGCGGACGGCCAGGATGTACGGCTTACTCCGCAGCTTCCGCGGACTCGTCAGAGGCTTCGCAGGACTCCACGACCTGCTCGCTGGCAGCGGCACGGGCCTCGTTGATGTCCTTGGCCTCGGCCAGAATGTCGCCGCAGTTCTCCTGCACCAGATTGGCGGTAGCCATCACGCAGTCCTTCATCCGCAGCACGGCGGCAGTCACCTGCGTATAAGCCTTCTTGGCGTCCTTGCTGGTCAAAAGCTTGATGCCGGCAGAGCCGAACAGCGCACCGCCCACAAACAGGGCCGTCTTCTTGTAATTGAACATAAGAATTACCTCCTGATCTTCTGTTACTTGCGCTTGTATCCCGTTAAAATGGCCATCAGCATACTAAAAACCGCTGCCCAAGCCCAAAAACGATGCATTTTCATGCCGATCACTCCCGCAAGCTCAAATTTAGATTGTACGCTAGCATATCACATTTTCCGGAGGTGTGTTATCGAAATCAGCTTTTTTTCTATTTGAATTGGATTTTTTAGGACAGTTCTGTCCGCATCCGCTGGCGGTAAGACAGGGGGGATTCCCCGGTGCCCGCGCGGAAAGCGGCAGAGAACTGGCTGTGGCTTCCGTAGCCCATTTTCTCCGCGATCTGGGCAATGGGCAGGTCGGATTCCCGCAGCAGCCGCTGGGCTTCGCTGATGCGCTCCCGGCGCAGATAGGTATCCAGCGGCAGCCCGTAAAGGTGCTGGAACGTCAATTTCAGGGCGGTGAGGGAAATATGAAATTTCTTTGCGATCAGGGCCTGACTCATCCGCTCGTCCAGATGCCCGGTGAGATAGCGGCAGATCTCCCGCACCCGCTCTTCCTGCCGCCACGTCTCCGGGGAGGCTGGGCGGCTTTCGGGGCGGCCCGTGCCCAAATACAACAGCAGTTCCGCCGTTTTCATGCGCACATAGCCGTCGCCATAGGCGTCCCTTTCCTGCGCGATCTGGGCAAGGGTGGTGCTGACCTCGTTCACGCCGCGGATGATCTGCCCCTCCCGGCGCAAAAACGCCTGCTCCAGCGCCATGGTATCCACCTGGATGCCAAAGGCGGACAGGGCCGCCGGGGGGAGCTGCTCCGGCAGCAGCAGAAGCCAGAGGCCCTCATGGTCGCCGGAAAAGGTCATGCGGAACCTGCTCAGGCGGTTGGGCACGAACCAGACATCGCGGGGGCAGAGCTCCGCCTGCTTTTCCTTTCCGGCAATGCTCACACTGCCGATGTGGCAGTAATACAGGGCGCACAGGTCTTCCCGCTCCTCCGGAAGCTGCCGGGGCGCCTCGCCCGCGGCGGCAAACCGCAGCGCCACACCGGGGAACACCGCCTGCTGCCAGCAGCCGCGCTGGATTTCACTTCCCATCCGCGTTCACCTCCCGGTCCTGCTTACTGTCCCACGGCCTGCCTGCCGCCCAGCTTCCTGCGGCTGTCCTCCGGCAGGTTCAGCGCGATTGTCTGCGCCAGCGCTCCGGCGTCCTCCTCGCTGAGCGCCAGACCCATGGCAGGCAGGCGCTGGCGGATCTCGCCCACGCAGTGGGAAAGCTCTCTGGCCAGCAGGAACCCTGTGTCCGTGAGATAGATCTTGCCATAGCGCTCCCGCACCAGAAGCCCCATCTCCATCAGACTGGAGGCCATGGCGGTGACCGACGCCTTGGAGCAGCCCAGCGCCTTGGAAATATTGACAATGCCCACATTGGCCTGCGTTCTGCCCAGCTCATAAATGGCCAGCAGATACCGAAGGTGTGTTCTTCTCAGTTCCATCGCTCATCCTCCTATTGAAAAGGAGACACGGGAAAGCCGTGTCTCCTTTCGTCTTTTGCGTTTAGTGGTCGCAATGACCACCGCAGCCGGAGCATCCTGCGCAGTTGCCGCCGCAGCTTCGTTTTCCGCTCTTGCGGTCACGCACCAGCTTGCGCACATCCAGCACAAGCAGCAGCACGATCACAGCCACTACCACAATAGAGGCAAGGTTATCCATGACCCACGTCATTTCTTTTTACCTCCTTTGAAAAATCCACACACGATGCGCAGAGCCAGCACCATCAGCACCGCCAGAACCAGCAGCACGATCACATCCGCTCTGCCCAACTGCAAGTTGACCTGCATGGCTGATTACACCCGGCTGGTCATGGCCGCCGCATGATGCTCCAGCTTGGAGCTGGGATCGGGACGGAACAGCAGGTAGAGCACCAGCACCAGCACGATGGCGGCAGCCACGGTGCCAAGGCCGAAGGCGACCTCACCCAGAGCAAGGCCAACCAGCTGATAGACCATCAGGGCCACGCAGTAAGCGCTGACGTTCTGGAACAGGATGGCGAACCAGAAGAACTTCCGGTTGTTCAGCTCCTTCGCCGTGGTGGAGATGGCCGCCAGGCAGGGGGAGTCAAACAGGTTGAACAGCAGGAAGGAAACAGCGGAGAGGCTGGTGGGGAAGAACGCAGCGAACTGGGCGTGCATATCGGGAGCATACTCCTCGATCTCGCCAAGGCCGCTCAGAACGCCCATGGTGGAGACGATGCCTTCCTTCGCGACGAAGCCGCTGAGGGAGGAAGCAACTGCCTGCCAGGTGCCGAAGCCCAGGGGCTTGAAGATCCAGGCGATGGCGCCGCCGATGGTGGCGAGGAAGCAGTAGTCAGTGTCGACCAGACCGAACGCGCCGTCCTGAATGCCGAAGCTGCCCAGGAACCACATCACGGCGCAGCACAGGAACAGGATGGTACCAGCCTTCTTCAGGAACGCCCACACACGCTCCCACACGTGCAGCAGCACGCCCTTGATGGAGGGAATGTGGTACTGGGGCAGCTCCATGACGAAGGGAGCGGGGTCACCGGCGAACATCTTGGTCTTCTTCAGGATCACGCAGCAGCAAATGACCATCACGATGCCAGCGAAGTACATCAGGGGGGCCACCCACCATGCGCCGCCCATCAGGAAGCCCGCGATGGTGGCAATGACCGGCAGCTTGGCGCCGCAGGGAATGGAGGTGGTGGTCATCATGGTCATCCGGCGGTCCTTCTCATTCTCAATGGTACGGGTGGCCATGATGGCAGGCACGCCGCAGCCGGAGGAGATCAGGAAGGGAATGAAGCTCTTGCCGGACAGGCCGAAACGGCGGAAGATACGGTCCATGATGAACGCAACACGGGCCATGTAGCCGCAGTCTTCCAGAATGGACAGGAAGAAGAACACGATGGCCATCTGAGGCGCGAAGCCGATGGGCGCGCCCAGACCGCCGATGATGCCGTCAACCACCAGAGAGACGACCCACTCCGCGGCGCCCATGTTCTCAAGGAACGTCTGCACGGCGGGCTGGATCCACTCGCCCACCAGCGTGTCGTTGGTCCAGTCGGTAACAATGGTGCCGAGGCTGGAAACAGCCACATAGTAAACCAGCGTCATGACCACCACGAAGATGGGCAGAGCCAGAATACGGTTGGTCACGATGCGGTCGATCTTATCGGAAACAGACAGGCTGTGCTTGGCAGCCTTCTTGCGCACGGCCTTTTCCACGACCTTGTTGATGTACGCATAGCGCTGGTTGGTGATGATGCTTTCGGCATCGTCCTCCAGCTCGGCCTCGCAGTCGGAGATGTGCTCTTCCAGATGCTTGGCAAGCTGGGAATCCAGATGCAGGTCCTCCATGGCCTTGGCGTCCCGCTCGAAGACCTTGATGGCGTACCAGCGCAGGTAACGGTCATCCACCTTGCCTTGAATGGATTCCTCCACATGGGCAATGGCGTGCTCCACGCTGCCGGTGAACACGTGGGGCAGCTCGCCGACCTTCTTGGCCTTGGCCACAGCGATGGCCTTTTCGGCGGCGGGCATGATGCCCTCGCCCTTCAGGGCGCTGATCTCCACGATCTCGCAGCCCAGCTCCGCGCCCAGCTTCTTGATGTCGATGTTGTCGCCGTTCTTGCGGACCAGGTCCATCATGTTGATGGCCACCACCACGGGCAGGCCCAGCTCCACCAGCTGCGTGGTGAGGTAGAGGTTACGCTCGATGTTGGTGCCGTCCACAATGTTCAAAATGGCGTCGGGCTTCTCGTTGACAAGATAGCCGCGGGCCACCACTTCTTCCATGGTGTAGGGGGACAGGGAATAAATGCCGGGCAAGTCCTGAATGATAACGTCCTTATGGCCCTTCAGCTTGCCTTCCTTTTTCTCCACCGTAACGCCGGGCCAGTTGCCCACGTACTGGTTGGAGCCGGTCAGGGCGTTGAACAGCGTGGTTTTACCGCAGTTCGGGTTGCCCGCCAGCGCGATCTTGAGTTCCATTGGTACTCTCCTTTCAAAATGTTAGCACTAACTAACTTCTATGCCAAACAAAGGGCGGCATCGCACCGCCTTTTTTGCGCTCAGGTCACTGGACCTCGATGTTCTCCGCCTCGCCCTTACGGACAGAGAGCTCATAGCCCCGCACGTTCAGCTCCATGGGATCGCCCAGAGGGGCAACCTTGCGCACATGGATCTCCACGCCCTTGGTGATGCCCATGTC
>CAKSVQ010000010.1 GCA_934504065.1 uncultured Dysosmobacter sp.
CGTTCGGAGGCGGAGAGGTCTGTCCGTTGAAGCTCCTTGGAGTAGTCCTTGTTTTTATCGTAATACCCGGCCATCTCCTGGCCCTCCTTTCAAATGTCAGCCGTTCCAGTCGGCTTTCGCTTCCCGCACGTCGATGTGGGTAAACGTGTTGTAAATGCCCACGCCGCCCCAGTCCGGCATCAGCTGTCGCGCATAGGCCGCCACCGCCGCCGGTGTCTGTCCCTTGACGGAGATGTCCGCCGCCGTGCCATAGCAGTGCTGGGAGTGGGCCACGCCGCCCACCTTGTCATTGTACTGGGGCGTCCGGTAGGCGCTGTGGATGACCACCGGAACGCCAAAATGGTCCCGGATGGTCTGCAATACCATCACCAGCCGGGGCGCCACCAGTACCGCATCACTTCCATCCTTGCAGGCAAACTCGCTCACCTTGAAATTGCCGGACAGCTTCTTGCCGCCGTCCCTCGCCTTGCTGTAGGCATTGATTTCTACCATGGGTTTTTCTCCTTCCGGTTCAAATGCGTCCCCGCTTTTCAGCTTCCAGACGAAGAAGAACGGGATGATCCGCCCGTCTCCGGTAAAGCCCTTGCCTGTCGAATCCATGAAGCAGGTAGACCCGCCGCCGTCCATCATAATGGCATTGTCCCAGCCAGACGCGGCCAGCAGGTCACGGAGCTGGTCCGGTTTCCGGCGGTCCCGACTGACGTAATAGGCAAAGCGCCCGTCTTTCGTCCCGATGGCCGTTCTGGCGGCAGAATATGCCATATCGCTGCCGTAATTCATTGGGCTGATCTTCTTCCCGGCAATAATGGCGTGGACACACTCCATGTAGTTGGCATCGCTGTTGGGAACGGTTTTCACGCCGAAGTCCTTCGGGGTGTTCCAGCTGATGGCCCACGCCCGGTAATTCGGAGCCTTCCGTACCTCGCCGTCCGCCTTTAGATGACAGGCGGGTTGCTGGTTCTTTAGGAAGATGGCGGCGTTGCAGATGCAGTCGCCGCCAGTCTCTTGGAGCATCTTCCGCAGGTTGGCCTTGGTGGACTTTAAACGCTTAGTGTTGAAGTAAACCCGCACCCACTGCATATCCTGGAGCGGGACCGTCCCCGCCCTGGTCATTCCTTGTCCTCCCGAACCCGCTGTGTGCCGAAATAGAAGGCAATAACCGTAGTGAAGATGGTAAGGAACTCCGTGCCGGAAATGCTGCCCCGCAGAGCCAGCACCGTGAATACCACCGTCAGAACGATTGTCACGATGCTCTTGACCGTCAGCAGGTTCCCCAGCCTCTTTTTCAATGTCTCCATACTTTACCCCTTTCTGATGGGAAGCTCGTCCACTTCTTCCATCACTGTGTTTAAATGTCCGTTGCCGCCCAGCGCCTTATAGGCCCGGTGCATATCCTGCAACGTCTCTTTGTCCGTGAGGCTTACGCTGCCCGCCTGAATGTACCGGTTGCCTAAATACCGCACCCGGTCGATCATCAGCACTTTCAGTGCCTCCATAATGGCGTCCTGCCGGTCATCCTTGGCCCACTTACGTTGCAGAATGGCAAGAATAATGGCAGTCACGCCGGAGCTTGTCACTGCGCTGATTACAATTTGTATTGCTTCGATTGCCCCCAGCCCCTTTATTTATATAATTCCGACTTTGTTTCGTGCAGCTAAAACCGGGGCCACTGCCGCTCGCAGATGGGGCAGACCTGCCGCCCCTCCGGGACAATGGCCCCGCAGCACACGCAACGGTCAGGCATTGGCATCCGCCGTGCCACCGTACTCGGTGGGCACCAGCTCCGGCAGGCCGCACTCGTTGATAAGGATGTCCGCCACCTGCTTCTTCAACTTGGCGGGAACTGCGTTGAACTCCGTCTTTCCGAGGATAACCCTCTGCGCAAATAACATTGCCATCATTTCTGTACTTCCTTTCTGTAATTTGAAATATACGTTTAACGCTACTTCGGCGATAAACTCACGCATAAACGATCGTCGCCATTTCGGCGATGCAGTCCTCATAAAACGACTGCTGCTCCGTCAGGGCGGACACCTGCTGTTTCAGCAGCTTGTTCTCCGCCGCCAGCGCCTCATTGGTGGGCGGGATAACAGGCTCCGGCTCACCATCATCCGCAATGGTGTACTCGCCATTGTAGGCTTCTTTTTTGGCGATTTTCTCATTAGCCTCGCTCCATCCAAGGGAAACAGCGGAGAAAACCTGCTCAATCTTCGGCTCGTCCTCCGTGCCGTGGTTGACCTCGGTACAGAGCTGATACTTGATAACTTTCATATCGGTTTTCCCCTTTACTAGTTCTTGGAATATTTCAGTAGAGCATAAATTGTGTAATGTATGGTATCAGGATTAGATCCGCCGACAATATTGATGTTGGCATTATCAAAGCCTGCGCTTGCCACATATAGAGCATAGTTATTGATGACGAAGTTCTCCGTTGAGAAGTTCCCCCATGTTAAATCCATGCTGATAGGTACTTGGATGCCCAAATCACGCACGCTAATTTGTTTTGTGGACCCAGCATTTGGTAGACTGCCAAGGTCAATTAACTTGACATACACCGGCTTGCCAAGATACCGCTCCGTGGTGCGGTACTCTACACCAAGGGACATTGGAGGATTGAGGTATTCAACAATCCCGTTTTTTGTTATTGCCGTAGGGTAATCATAATATGGATAATAAGTTGCCCCGAAAATCGCTCTGAACTCGTCAACAGAAGAAGGTTCGTTGCCTGCGCCGAACAATTCCGTAAGGTTGATAAGCATCTGATTGTCTGTTGACAGGCCTTCAGCTACGGTTGTATTAACACTTAAGACATCAAGCGATACCAGCAATTTATCACCTGTCTTAATTTGCGTCGGAATCCGGAAAGTATTAGCAACCAGCGAAATATCGGTTTTGGCGCCACTGTGCTTCCATGTAATCCTGTTGCAATCATACTTCGATGTGAAGATACCCTCAATTTTGCCGGGAGTAGATTGGTAGTTATTAAATAATGCTCCTACATAGTCATTTCCTAGATACGCTTGAATCACAAAGTCTAAGTAAGTTTTCGTATCAGTTACGGAATTCACATAGGCTTTTGTTGGGATAATCTGATTCCAACCACACAATCCGATTACAGCTCCAATGCGATTAAGTGATGCACTATCAACCGCCCCGATGTTTGCCCGGGCCTGCGCTTTCTGCTCGTCGGTGAGGCTCTGGGCCTCGTCGTAGCGGACGGAACCGGCTACCGCAGCCCGGAGGTTGGGGTGTGCGTCGATGCTCTGGTTATGTTCCGTTACATAGCCTTGCGCCTCCACCTTGGTTGCAAAGTCACCGCCGACCACTTTCTGCGCCTGCTGCGCCCAGTATTTAGCGTTATCCGTGTCCTCGCCGGGGCGGGTCCCGGTGCCGCCTACCGCCCAGCTTTGGGCAGTTTTGTTGATACCGTCCACACTGGCCGCACTCTGCGCCGCCGATGCCGCTGCCGCGCTGGCCTGAGACGCGGAGCCGGATGCCGCCGCTGCCGCGCTGCTGGCGGTGCTGGCAGCGCCCTGTGCCGTCTGTGCGCTGGCAGATGCGCTCTCTGCACTCCCCGCTGCTGCATTGGCCTGCGCTGTGGCTTGGGCAACGATGCCGGTGTTCTCGTCGGCTCGTGCCTGCTCCGCCGCCGCTCTCTGTACTTCCGCTTCCACACGGCTGTTCTCCGCCGATACCCGCTTCTGTTCGTCCTGAACCCGGATACTCTCCGCAGATGTCCGCTCCTGCTCAGCGGTTACACGGCTTGCCTCGGCAGTAACGCGCCCCTGCTCTGCCGCGGCACGCGCTGTCTCCGCCTGCTTGCGGCTCTCCTCCGTGGCGTCATCCGTCAGCACTGCCGGGATCAGGGTCTCGTTGATGTACTTTTTGATGATGTTGCCGGATTCGTCAAACTTTTCTTTCAGCTCCGCACTGGTCAGACCGCCCACGTCATTCGGCTCATCGTCCAACTTCTGAATAATGTTCAGATCGCCGTCCAGCAGTTGGATTTCCAGATTGGAGTTGGCTACCACGTTCAGATCCGCTGTCAATCGCTTCTCCATTTAAGCACCTACCTCCGTTTTCGGCACTTCGCCGGTCTCGTTGATTTTCCGCTGCAACTGGCCGTATCCGGCCCCGCCCCGAATGGGGACGGCTTCCTCTTCGGTAGCAGGCTGTTCGCCCTCTGCTCCCGGCTGACCGCCCATCATGGCACGTTCCTGCTGCTGGAGGGCTTGGATCAGCGCCTCCTTGTCGGTGATCTGTCCGGCGGGCAGCCGTTTCAGATACTCCACCGTGGAGATCTTGCCCTGCATCAGAAGGTTGTCCAGCGTCTGCATGGCCGCGATCTCGCTCCAATAGGAAGCCGCGCCCGCGTCCAGTCCGATGGTGAATGGGATCTCCTTCAGGATGGAGAAATCAAAGGGAACCACCAATTTACTGGTGTCATAGGGGTTGGAGATCTCCACATACCGTTCTCCGTAGTATTCGCCCATGAACTCCATGTAGATGCGGCCCAGATCCTCAATGCTCTGCAAAAGGTTCTGCTTCGTCAGCTCCATGGGCGTCGCCGCCGCCCGCTGCAAGGCGATAATGGCGGAGGTGTTGTCCGGTCGTGTATCGCCCAGCGCCACGTCCGACGCGCCGAGGAACTTCTGCGTGTAGCTGATGGCAATGTCGATAAACTGGCTGATCTGGGGGGAAATGCTGGCGGGGTCAATGATCTTCGCCACGCCCTCCACGCTGCCGTTTACCGGAATGGCGCCGCCGATCTTGTTTGTCCACTTGGCTACCTTGGTGGAATCGTATACCACCTTCGGGTAGGCCAGCGTCATCAGCGAGATCATGGACATGGCGAACAGCTTGTTCACAAAAATCTGGTTGGGCAGCAGACCGGTGATCATGGCCTGTCCGTGGTAGCAGTCCTGCACATAGTCCCAGTTCATCCACGTCAGGGGATACAGCTTGATTCCGAGGTCCAGATCACCCCGGATCTCCGCCTGCCGGGTACACTCGTAGGCGTGGACGGTGCCGGTTTCGTCATCTTTCCACAGCCGGAGCAGAACTGTTACCTTGTTGCCGCTGCCGCTCATGGAATCCATGTAGTTGTTGCCGCAGTCCTTGTTGTCCGGCTGGATTTCGTCCGGGTCCTTGCCGTACCGCTTGGCCCGCTTCCGGGCCTCACTCAGCAGCATCCGCCGCTCCAGAATGATGTAGGGCTGGCTCTGCACATCCCGGTTGTTGGGGTTGCCGAACAAAACCTGCGTGTTCATCAGAACCTCCGTGCGGATGGCACCCTTGCTGGCCTGTCCGGTCTCCGCCGTATCGTCCCAGTAGGTATACATACAGCCGTCACCGTCCACGGCGGCATTGCGGGTAAACTCCCGGATGCGCCCGCCGATGCTGTTGTGTTCAAAGATGGACGCGAACTGATCGTTGAGAATGTCTGCCACCAGCTCCAGAGTTTGCGTGTTCCGCTCCCCGCTGGAGGACATGGCCCGCGCCCACAGCTTCAAGTTGTCCGTGGAGATATTCGCCACGGAGAACAGCACCACCCGCTTCAGGAAGTTGAATACGGGGGTGGGGAGGCCGTTGCTCTGGACCCCCTCCCACTGCTTCCCGATGAAGAAATTTTCGTTAGTCTCCACGCAGTCATAGAGGTCAATGCCGCTGTTGAAACTGATGCCCGCGCTGTATTCCTTACCGACCCGCTCCGGGGTCATCGTCTGTTTGCTCATGGGTTCACCCCTTTATTTCACATTTCCGGTATAGCGGAGCTGCACGTCCGTCTCCAAAACCGTTGCGGTAGACGACGCCGATTTGCTCTTGAATACCAGCTTGTAGAAGGTGGCCTTCTTCACCTTCATTTTCACCCGCCGCACCTGCGGCTTTCGGTTGGTGCCGAAGGACCAGTGGGCGAAGTCCGCATGGGCCAGAGACGCCAGGCCGGAGGAAACAATCTTTTCCGGGTAGTCGCTGCGGCGGTTGGTCTCCACCGTCACATGCACCCGCGCGTTGCTCTCCGGCTGGATTGCCACGAAAATAAGCGGGCTGTACTTCAGCACCCAGTCCCGGTCAAAATCCATGGAGCCGGTGGCGGCGTAGGCGTCAATGTCCTTGCCGTCATCGTTCCGGTACTGCCGGGAAAGATGCACCACGCCGCCGTCTGTCCGGAAGCCGTAGGTTTCCAGCCCTATCTCCACCATGGCCCGGAAGCTCAATCCGGTGTAGAGATACCATGCATCCGCGCCATAGTTCAGGATCAGCGCCTTGTCTCCGTACATCCACCAGTATTCCTGCGCCGATTTCCGGTTGAAGGTCCGGGTCTCTTTCATGTCAAAGCCTTGCAGCGTCACTTCTACCCGGTTGCTGATCCGTTCCGCGTTCCGCTCGTCAAAGGTGATATTCCCGCTGGTGGATACGCTCCGCCACCGATACACCGCCTGGTCGTCCAGCGTCAGGGGATTGTTCTCCAGAATGTCCACCTGCCCCGGAGCCTTGTTGCCGAACTGCCGGTTGACAGGAGTCACATAAAACGCCGCCGTGGTGACGTCCGTAGCCGTTACCAGCGTGGAATAGCTCATGGAGTAGGTAGCGTCCTGCTTGAATACCACCAGCCGTGCGTAATGACGCACCATGCCGGTAATGGGCGTGTTGGCCTCGCCAACTTCCGCCTCGTACAGATCCGGGAAGTATTCCGCTGAGGGCTTACCGGTGGCGGAATCAATGCCGGAGTAAATGGTCTTGTTGGTGCCGTCTCCGTAGAGGAACACACGGCTGTCCGTCTGGCCGTTGTAAAGCTCGGAGAACCGCATCCCCGTTACTTGCGCCCGCTCTCCGTTTCCGCTGCGGTAGATCAGTTCCAGTGTGTTGGTGCCGGCAGCGGGGGCGGGGGTAATGGTGAAGGTCCGTGCCGTCAGGTCCGAGGTGTAGGTCTGCGCCGTGTCACCAATCTTTACGGAGATGATCTCATCCACCGTCTTTTCCGGGATGTGGAAAACCGTCTCCTTGCCGTCGGGGGAATACAGCACTTTCCGCTTGCCCGTCAGCCGGTTTACGTTTTCCAGCAGAAATCCGCCGCCCGCAGGGGTGGTGGCGTTCATCACCGTGGGGATATACCCCTCCACCGCCGCAAAACTGCTGTTCTCCTTGCCGTCCCAGCTCATGTATTCATGGCCGTTCAGCAGGTAAACCTTGTTGGAAAAGCCGAAGAACGAGGTCTGGTCCTGCGTACACTGGCCCACCACCTTGACGGTTAGCGCCGCCGGGTCCAGAGAGAAGATCAGCCCGCCGAAGGCGGCAAGGGTCCGCTGCTTGCTGTCTACCACGCCCTCCCATGCGCCGGAGAAAACCGGGTTTGCTGTGGGGGCCGTGTGGCCGCTCTCCGCGCACCATGCGTCCCATGCCGTTTTCAGATTCAAAATTGTCTTGGTGCCGGGGCGCAGCTGCAAGTGCTTCTCCCGCGTCACGCGGAAGTTCCGCATCTTGCTCATTTCGCCGTTCTTGATCTTGGTATCTCCATCCGGGTTCTCGTTCAGGCCCAAAAACTGGCGGATCTTCAACACCTGAATATCGTTGCTGGATGTGATTTGAGCCATCGTCCGGGCCTCCTTTATCCGTAGGATAGATAACCGGCGGTCATTTCCCCGCCCGTCATCACTTCATCGTAGTCCTCGCCCTCGTCAAAATCGTCCACGATCTTCTCCACGGTTTTCTGAGCGCCCAACACGCGGGTGACACAGAAATACCGGGCAGCGTCGCAGATATGGGTGATCTCGTGGGGCTCCGTGGCGCAGTCCGAGGGGCTTTTCTCGTCATGCTGGATGGAGGGCAGGTTGCGGATCAGGCCCACGCAGTTTTCCGTTACCAGAAGTCCGGGCCGGTCCGTGTCGCTCTTCATAGGCTTCAGCAGCTCCTTGACGGCCATCCAGCCCTGAACGCGGTTGTTGCTGGCCTTCAGCAGCCCTAATCCGTACTGTGCGAAGATCTCTGCCATGCTCCGCCCGCTGTCCTTCTGCCGGTTCCACATATCCGGCGGGGCAATGGTGAACTCAATGTGCTCCTCCGGCGGGGTCAGGGCATTTGCCAGCTTTGCCGCTTCGCTGACGATCAATCCGCTTTGCTGTACCTCCCGGTACACATAGGCCCGCCCCTCAAAGTCCACCGCCACCCATAGGCAGGCAAACATATCAAGGCCGTAGTCGAACGCCCGGTATTTCTTCCACTCCCTGGGCACACGCACAAAAGGTGCGATCACATGGGTTTCTTTGCGGAACTCTGGGAAGAACGTGCCCGCCATGGCGTTCCAGTCGCCGTAACGCCACGCCCGCCGCACATCCTCCGGCAGCAGATCCAGCATTTGCTTGTACTCCGGGGACGCTTCCAAAAGCTGGGGGTTATCGTCCACCGTTGCGGGGATGAAGGTGTAATCCTTGGCCTTTTCCCCCTCCCGGTACTCCCGGTCCACGAACAGCCGCTTTACCCACAGGTGGCCGATACCACCGGGGTTGCAGGTCAGGTACATCCGCCGGGGGAACTTGGTCGCGCCACGCAAACACGCGCCCAGTGTGCGGAACTGGGATTCCGAGAACTGAGTGGCCTCCTCCATGAAGATCCAGTCAAATTCAAGGCCCTGATATTCCTGATCGTCTCCCGCACCGTAGTGCCCAAACTTGATAATGCTGCCGTTGCAGAAGAACATCATTCGCATACTGCCGTTGTAGCTGCCCACCTCCGGCGGGATTAGCTTTTGCATGGGCAGGATGATGTTCTGCTCCAATTCCGGGTACTCCCGACGCACGATCAGGATCTTAATGCCAGGGTAGGTGAGCGCGCCGCCTGCCGCCTTCCGCAGCAGAACGTGTGTCTTGCCGCCGCCTCTGGCGCCGCCGTAAGCCGTGTACCGGCTCCGGGACTGGCAGAACTGCTTCTGCTTGGGGTTCAGCGTCCCCAGATCCACCTGTACCGTTCCGCCTGCTGTCTGTTTATATCGAGGCATAATCGCTCCTTATATCTGGTGGACGGGCCGGGTTCATGCGCCCGCTCCGTCCATATATGGGGGAAGGGGCCGAAGCCCCCTCCCATGAGATCACTCGTAATCCTTGGTGCCCTCGATGCCCACGCAGCCGTCTTTGGTGGCCACAGCCCGCATGGTCTGGCCTTTGGTCAGGGTCACAGCAGCGGTGTAGATCTGGGCGGTGTTGGAGTACCGGGGGTTGGTGCCGTCGGTGGTGTACTTGAACACCACGCCGGACACGGCGGTGATGCTGACGGCGTGAGACGCGATAGACATCACGGGTGCCGCCAGAATAGCGGCATTGCCGCAGACAGCCACGCCGTCACCCTTGGCCCCCAGCACGAAACTGTCATAGTAGGTCACGCCCTGCACCACAGGGCCGGAATAGCCCTTCACCTTGGGCAGGATGTCATACTGTGCCAGCTTCACGGGGTCAACGGTGCTGCCCTTCCACTTGATGAAGAAGTACACACCGGCTGGCATATAGCGGTCGGGAATGTTCTTCACCCGGCAGCCGTCGTACTGGCCCACCACACCGCGGGTCAGTGCCTCCTTGGCAAGGCTCTCGGTGCCCAGCCAGGCGGGATCCTGCTTCAGCAGCTTGTAATAGCTGGTGGCAATGTACAGGGTGCGGTTCTCCATGGGCACCAGGGCGTTGGTCATATCGGCGTTCAGGTCGATAATCAGGCCGCCGATGGTGCTCTTGGTGGGGGCGGTTGTCTCCTGACGCTGGATATTAGCGCCCATAACCCACTTCTTGATGCGGTGGCGGTCCATATTGGGGGTGGTCCGCTGCTCCAGCTGACGGCGCAGAGCGCGGGAAGCGGACTTCTCAATGGCCTGATCCGTCTGATCCACCGCGTCGATGGTGAAGGAGAAGGCGGGCTTCTGCTCGCAGGTCATCTCCTGCTGAGTGTCGCCCAGGTCATAGGTAGTGCCGAATCGGTTGTCGCCGGTGTTGGTGTACTCGGTTTCCGGCACGGTGTCCACACTGCCAACGACAATGGTCTTGCTGTTGGGGCCGGTCCAGGTGTATGCCTTACCGGCATCGTCGTCGGTGATAGAAGGCTTAGAGAAAGCCTCCGCGATCTTGGTTGCGTATTTAACGGCGTAATTGATAGCCATGGTTCAAAACCTCTCTTTCGTCGGTCTCCCCGGCGATGCAAAGGCTTAGTCTCCCCAGCCCTCCAGGAACGGGTCCTTAGACTTCAGCCCATCACCGGCGCTTCTCATGCTGCCGGTGGAGCGCTCCGCGTTCCGCTGGTTCTGCAACACGGAGCTGGTCTCCCGCTTGGCGTCTGCCGCGTCCTGCCGCGCCTGCTGCACGGCATACCGGGCGTAGGCGGCTACCAGAGAAGATCCGTTCCGCACGTCTGCCCAAACCTGGGGCGGGATGCTGTTAGGGTCCTTTGCTGCCTCGGGGAATGTCTGTTGAAATTCCTGAATGTCCGCTTGTCGGCGGCTTGCCGCCTCGGCCTCGGCCCGCTGGGCCTGCGCCATGGCGTCCTGCTGGGCCTGCCGCTCTGCTTCTGCGGCGGCCACAACGGCCTCCCGGTCCTCAAGCTCCACGGAGCGCCGCGCGTCCGCTTCACTCAGGCCCTCGGCCTGCTTTGCCTGCGTCCGGAGCATGGAAATGTAGTCCTTGGTGTTCAACCCCTGCTGGTTCGCAAAGCGGTTGACCATCTCCATCACAGGCTTAAACTCGTCATACTGGCTGCGGATGCGGTCATAGTCCATGCCCTTCTGGGCCAGTGCCACCATTTCCGCTTCGTTGGCCTGCCGCACCTCGCCCATGTGCCGCAGCTCCCATGTCTGGGGCCGTGCGTCCACGGTCTCTGCCTCGGTCTGCTGCGTCTGGGCTGCCTGTTCCGCATCTGCGGGAGGCTCAGTGCCCTCTTCCGGCGTCTCTGCGCTCTCACTGGGGGCCTCGGCGGGCGTTTCCTCGCCAGTCTCCATCGGCTCTGCGTTCACTTCCGGCTGGTCTGCCGCTGCTTCTGCTTCGCCGTCCCAGCCATCCAGAAAGGCGTCCGTGGTCTCGGGCTCCTGTTCGGGGATCTGGTTCATGTTTTCGTCCATATTGGCCTCTTTCCCCGGCCTGGTCTGGCCGGATTTTTGTATTTTCAAAGCCTGGTCTGGCTTTGCTGACAAAACAAAAAACGAGACCACAAGAAACGGCTTTCGCCGTTCTCATGGCCTCGTTGGGCTCTCGTTTATTCAGTTTGCTGGAGAATTATTCCACAATCTCCCAGTCATCAGCCAGCATATCCGCCTGACTTGCCAACCATCCCATTTGGATGCCGGAAGTTCCGCAGAAAGCAATGGCCTTGTTGCCGATAGCATCGTGCTGTGCATTGACAATCACGCCCTCCGGGCTCGTATAGCTGATGGCAGATGCCAATTCGATGTGCTGGTTTTTCCCGTTCCAGCCTGCCCGCCTGCATTTCTTGCCCTTCTTCATAGCCTCAATAGCCAAACCGAAGTTCATGCCGTCGATGGGGCGGTACGCTTCCTCGAACACGGCCTTTGGGCTAAAGCTCTCGTAGCCGTCCTGGTAGCGAACCTTGTAACCCTCTTCCACCAGCTCCATGCTTCTGGGGATCAGCTCGTTCGCGTCATAGACCTTCCCACCCGTACGGATAGCAGGGATCGCCTCAATAATTTTCGTGCCGATGTAGGTTTTCATTTTCATTGTCATTCCTCCGTCTGTACATGTGTGATGGGGAAGGGGACGTCTGTATCCAGCTCCCGCCCCTCAAAAATGGTGGGGTAGTGGCTCACCTTGCATCTTCGGCAGTAAATCGGCGTGTTGTAGATCACGCTGCCCGGTTCGATGTGCTGAAGCGCTTTCCCGCAGATAGGGCAGCGGTAGACCCACGTCCCATCTACCACCATGCTCCAAACTCCCCGTACTCAATGCCGCCGTAGAGGTTTTCCACGTCACCGATCACGCTGGGCAGGCTCTGGCGGCACAGCTCCAGCTGTTCCAGAAACGTCTGCCACAGGAAGTTGGCCCGGCTGGGGTCCTCCTCCAGCAGCAGCAGACCCGCAAGACCGTAGGGAAGCGCCCCGGTGCAGATTCGCTCATCCAGTGCCACCTCGTCCGCCATCTCCGTCACCTTGGGGCAGATGGGCCGCTTGCCGCCCGCCGTCTCCAAAGCGTCCCGGTAGTTGTCGCTGTACGGAAACGCCCGGTCTAAAACGCTGTTCAGCAGGGAAACGGTCCGCAGCTTGTACTCCTTGGTGTCCGCCGTGTCCGTGGAGCCGGTGGATTCGTTCTGGGAATCCATCAGGTGGATGGCGATGTCGAAAATCTGCTGTACCGTAACCGCCATATCACACCTCCCGCCCCTTCAGGCTGGCTTTCATGGTGCTCAGATCGTAGGTCATCAGATTGTCAATGCCCTGCTCCACGCTTTTCTGCCGGTCCGTAGGCTCCTCCGTTTCCGGCTTTTCCGGTTCAGTGGGGGAGGGGGCTTTGATATCCCGCAGCAGCCGCAGGATCAGCACTGCGCATACGGCAGCGCCTATGCTGGCCGCACCGCAGATCAAAGATAAAACCAAAATCAGGCCGTTCACCTCGCCGCCTCCTCACTTGAAGTCGCTTGCGTCCACGCCGTCCCCGAAGGTCACGTTCACGCTGATGTCCTGGCGGGTCTCCTGCTTGTCCTGATAGCCGCCCAGACGCTTCTGTTTGTTCAGGAAAATGCCTCGCGTCACCATGCCCTTTTCCTGGTAGATGGGGCTGGTGTCGATCTGCTCCTGAATCCGCTGATAGGCCAGCCGCACGTAGTAACTGAACACGCACCGGGGGTCCTCAATCTCCTCGTCGCCCGCTTCAAAGGCTTCCACCTGCGCTTCGACCTCTTCGTCCTCGCGTCCGTCGTTGTAGTCGTAGTACCGCTGGAGCCGTGCGATCTGCCAGCGCAGCGCATTGGCAAGGCCCGCCTCGCTGTATGCCTGTTTCAGCCGGTCCTGCGTGTCAAAGTATGCCTCGGATTCCTTCAGGAACGCCTTGATCTTCTCGATCGTCTGTTTTCTGTGAGCTGCGGCGGCTTTCTTGTTCATGTTGTCCATGTGCGCCTTGCGCTCTTCCGCACTGGGATTTTTCTTCTGATAAGCCATGCCCCGGCCCCCTCTCACAAAAATTCTGGTGCAGACGGCTGGGCTTGAACCAGCGCATACCTCCTGGCGCGGTGCTCTACCGACTGAGCTACGTCTGCAAATGTCCCTCCTGGGACACATCGTTGAGAGGTGCGGAGGGTCCTGCGCCCCGATTTGTCAGGCTCTCAAAGTCCCGTTGCGTCGTGGCTCGCGCGTCGCGCTCCTGAGCGACTTGCCCTCGTTGCTGTTTCCGAGGCGTCAGGTTGATCTATCGCGTTTCCTGCGGCTGACTTTCACAGTCGGGTGCGACCCGGTATGCTGGCGGTTCCGGCAGGGATCGAACCTGCGACCCAGCGGTTAACAACCGCTCGCTCTTCCAACTGAGCTACGGAACCATGCTCCGGTGGGCTGTTCGCACCCACCGGGCAAGGAGAGAAAGGATGATGAATGGATTTCCGGCCTGAACAGGAGGTGAGCGGAATCTGCTCCGCCACCATCATTCAAGCACATCCGGCAAAGCCAATTCAACGGGTTTCAGTTATTTTCGCATTTATAACGGAAAATACCCCCACCCCTTTTTCCGCCACCCTCCACAGAGGGACCACCGGCATAATTTCCCCAGCTGCACTACAAGTTCTTGGAGGGGGAGAGGGAATGTGTGTATATAGCCCTATACCCCGCGCGAGAGACACCCCCTGTTTTTCCGCTACCCCCTGGTAGTCCCCCATCCCTCCCCGGTAGTAGGGCCTCCCCAGCGGCAGAGACTACAGCCCCAGCCCCGGAGCTGCTCAATCGACCCAGCCAGCCGGAGCCAACAACAGGAATTACCACTGGCCGGGAGAGGAAATGCACAGAATCGACACAGCAACAGCCGAAGCCCAGCAGCCACAACGGAAATATTTAATAGCCACTTAAATCTCACCGGAAAAGGGTAATTGCGCCAATCTCGCAATAGCTCCGAATATCTCACAAATGCTCCGTTTTGCTCCGTTTTCTCTCACTCTCTCGCGTTTTTTATTCGTTTCGTCTCTTTCTTTCGCTACTCTCCCGGGAGAAGTATATATACACCCCCTGTAAGAAATATATATTTATTTCTCTGGGGTAGGGGGAATACGCCCCCATCTCTCATTCTCCTATTCTCTCCCCCTATAGTCCCCCTCTCCTTCCCTCTCTCTCCCTGCCCCCGCTGCTGTTGCCGCTGCTGCCGCCCCGCATACAAAGAGAAAAGCGCCGGGGGTGTTATCCCTCGACGCTCTGCCGCTCGTTACAGCTTGTCCCGGATGGCCTCAATGATCCAGGCGTTGACGCTCTGACCGGCTGCCGCCGCTGCCGCTCTGATCTGTGCCTTGGTTGGTGACTCTGTCTTACTCGTCATTACCACGATGCGCTCTTGATTTTCTTTCTGCCATATATTCCGCCGATCTGGCTTTCGTTCCTCCATTGTTTCACCGCCTTTCTTGTGCTACATTATACAAAATCGCTGCAAATCATGTCCATGACAAAATTGCACAAAAAGTCATGGCAATGATTGTTCATTTTGCCTGCTTGACAGCGTCATGGAAATGACGTATTATTAAGGCACACAAGGCGATCACGACAACGCCGGGGGATGAGCAAATAAAACCGGAAAGGACGAGATAAAATGCTCAACCTCGACAAACTCGACAACATGGAACTTTCTGCCAAACAAGACCTTGATTGGAAATCGCTCATGCAGCTTTGCGAAGTATCACGAAGCGATGTATTTAACGGGATTTACGCCGCGTATAAATACGGATTCCAGCGAGGGCAAACCGCAGAGAGACGCAAGAACAAAAAGAAGCCCCGGCCAGAGTTCCAGCACTGACCGAGGCACGCCCCAAACTCAACCTCAACGAAAAGAAAGGAGCCTTATTATTATGGCACAGTATTTTGAGAATGTAAAGACCTTGGACGAACTGAAAAAGCAGTATCGCCGCTTGGCTATGAAGTATCACCCGGACATGGGCGGCAGCACTGAGGCCATGCAGCAGATCAACGCCGAGCATGACGCCCTCTTTGAAATGCTGAAGAAGCAGCACAACGCCAGCGCGGACGAGTACCACCAGACCACCGAAACCGCCGCCGAGTTCCGCGACATCATCGACTTTTTGATGAAGTTTGATGATCTGGAGGTCGAGCTGGTCGGCTCTTGGGTGTGGTGTGGGGGCAATACGAAGCCCCACAAGGACGAGTTGAAAGCCGCCGGTTTCCACTGGTCCCAGAACAAGGCAAGATGGTATTGGCATCACCCCGAAGAGGGCCGCAAGTGGAGACGCGGCAAGGCCACAATGGACGAGATCCGCCGGAAGTATGGAAGCCAGGTTTTCAGCGGCGGGCGTGAAGATAGCGCATTTGAGAAAATCGGGGCGGCCTGCTGAGCCGCCCCGGAAAGGGGATTAAGCAATGAATATCAACGATTTAACCGGGCGGCGCTTTGGGCGTCTAACTGTGATCCGGCAAACAAGCCAGCGTGGGCCGGACGGCGGAATTATTTACGAGTGCCTTTGTGATTGCGGAAATAAATGCCTTGTGTGGGGGAATAAACTCACCCGGAAAGGCCACAGCGCAAAACGTAGTTGCGGATGCTTACATGATGAAACACATCCGCAGCACGGCGGCAGCAAAAGCCTCTTGTATCACAAATGGAAAGGGATGCAGGACCGCTGTTATAATCCAAATGCGAGACAGTACCCCGACTATGGGGGGCGAGGTGTTCGCGTTTGCGACGAATGGCGGAATAATTATCCATCTTTCCGCGATTGGGCGCTTGCAAACGGATACTGCGAAGGATTGTCTATTGACCGCATCGACGTAAACGGTAATTATTGCCCGGAAAACTGCCGCTGGATTACTATGGCGGAGCAGCAGAAGAACAAGCGCAACGTTTCGAAAATCTCTTGGAACGGCGAGACACACACGCTCCCGGAATGGGCCGACATTCTCGGAATCAAGTACGGCACATTGTGGGCCCGCATTTACCGAGATGGAAAGAGCATTGAGGAGGCGTTTAGAAAATAATGGCCTATCTTGACCTATTCCAGCGCTACGGCCACCCCAGCCAGGAAGCGGAAATACGGCTGACCGCCTATCTGCTCCGGCCCGACGTCCTGACCGCCGACCAAATCAAGGCCAACGATGACAGCGCCGCCCGGATGATTGCCCGGTGTAACGAGCTGATCGGCCAGCTGACCGAGTACCGCGCGGCCCTGGCGGAGCGATACGCCGCCCTTGCGACCGCCGCCTACCGTGACCGGCTGGAGCTGATCCGCGACCCCGGTTACAGGGGCAAGCAGGTGATCTACTTTGTGCGGATCGTCCGCACTTATGAGGACGGCACCACGGAGCGAGTTTTGGACGAAAAATATTTCGGCACGGAGCGCCGAAAAGCCTTTTCCAGGTTCGCCGAACTCAAGCACCAGCGCCCCGGCATTGAGACCATGCAGGACACCGAAAAGCGCAGCTGGGAGCGTTGACAACCGAAAAAGAACAGCGGCCCGGAGCCATCCGAGCCGCTGCTTTTTTATGCCGTTTTCGCCATGCTTCACAGTACGTTCACAGTATAGCAGCAATCCCTTGCCATTCCTCAAAAAGTCTTACTAACCCTTTAAATTTCCACGGTTTTCTCTAAATTACACTTGTTGACACTGCACACCACCAAAGTCTTTATTTCCAACGGCTGTGGCCTCTTTAAACTTTGCCTGATAGTGTCACATGATGTTGCCGGAATCATACCCAAACTTCACAGTAACTTCACAGTTGGAAGCCCACTTTTCGCCAAAAAGTTCACACGAAAGTGCTTTTACTTTACAGCTTTGAAATACGCCGTCAGCTTTTCGGCTGCTGTCTGCCTCCGGTCCTGCCGCAGATGGGTGTAAACAGCCTCCACCACGTCCGGCGTATCGCCCAGCAGGCCAGCCGCCTGTCTGGGGTCCAACCCCGCCTCATAGCAGATCGTGGCGAAGCTGTGCCGGAAGCAGTGCGGCGTGATGGGGAACGTCTCCACCGTCTCGCCGTTTTCGCCCTGCTGGATCTCATTCAGCCCCACATCCCGGCAGTAGTGCCGCCACTCCCGCGTGATCTCATGGGGCCGCATATAGCCCCCATCATCCCCCGGAAACAGCAGCCCGATCCGGTTTTTCGGCAGCGCCGCCGCCAGAGGCGGCAGCAGGGGAATATCCCGCAGACCGTTCTCCGATTTCAGGTGGTTTTCCAGAACCGGCTTGCCGGTGGCGTAGCTGATCTTTTTTGTGATATGGATCACGCCGGTTTTCCGGTCGATGTCTCGATACGTCAGCGCCAGTGCCTCACCCCGGCGGCATCCGGTGTACAACAGCAGATAGCCAAACAGCCACCAGCGCGCCGCCTTTGTCAGCCCCGTCGCTTTCACGGCCTCCTCCTGCTCTTCCGTCAGCGCCTCCCGCTTTTTGCAGGGCAGGCCCCGGCTCTTCTTCACCTCCGCCGCCGGACTGATTCGAATATCGCCCTTGATGACGGCATGGGCAAAAATCATCCGGCAGACGGCCAGCTCAATGCCGACGCTGTTGGCGCTGCGTCCTTGGGCCTCGAAACGCTTGATGTAGTTCCGCACGTCTACCGGCTCGATCTCCGACGCCCTGCCCGGGAACGCCTCTTTCAGCCGCTTCACGGCGTAGCTGTATACCCGCCGGGATGATTCGGAGATCTCGTTCTCATGCTCCCGCTCCCACTCGTCAGCGATTGCCGGGAAATTCCGGCCCTTCTCCACCTCCATCTGGTATTCTAGGATTTTGCGGTCGATCTCTCGATCTGTCTTGCCCCGAAAGGCTACCCGCTTGCCGTTGATGGTGCGGATTGCCTCGTGCAGGCCGTCCTTGCGGACGCCATATTTACTTTTCTTCGCCATTTTTTCCTTTCCTCCTGTTGCATCGCCAGGGGGATCGTGCTATACTGTGGTTGATCCTCCTTTGGCTTTGTCGTGATTGCGATTGGTGGTATCATCTGCCGTCTGAGTGCTGGAACACTCAGGCGGCTTTCTATTTATCCTATGTACCGGATCGCGCCCCAGCCCCCGTGAGTAGCGTCCAGATAGAGCAGCAGCAGAAAAACCAAAAGGAAAACGAGAACCCCGAACAATACCCGCTTTTCCCTCTGCTGCTGGCGGATCAGTCGCCGCAGATCGTCGATGTGAGCGGCGTAAATGCCCTGGTCATCGTCTTGCTCGCTGTTCCGCAGGACTTCCAGAATCTTTTCGGCCACATCGTCCGGCGGTTTCGCCGCGCCGGAAATGTAGCGTGATACCATGCTTTCCGATACATTGCACTGTTCCCCGATTTCCCGCAGCGTCAGCGGGCTTTTCATGCGCATTGCCCTCGCTTTTTCCGAAAAGTTCACCGTTTTCCCTCCTTACAAGTTTTTTGCAAGAAAAATCCTCCCTTTGAATTGGACTTTCCTGCTAAATGGGTCTATTGTTCTCATAGGCCCCCTCCCCTTTCCCCGGTCCCGCTTCGGCGGGCCGGGGTTTCAAATAGAAAGGAGCATCCCATGACAGACCTTGAAATCCTGTTGGCATTGCGTTCTCTGCCTCCGGAAAAGCAGGCACTTGCTATTCAAGCCCTGCAAGAGCTTCTATTATCGCAACAATCCGTTCCCGGTCCTCCGGTGATAGATTGTGGATCATCATAAGCAGCCTTTTATCTTCTGCGTTCAGCTCGCCCTCATTCGTGGGGGCGGGCTGTTTTTCGCTCATGAGTTCTGAAAGCTGGCAGCCGAACAGGTCTACCAGCGCAGCCAGATAGTTCGATCTGGGAATGTTCTTCCCGGCGCACCAGTCTGATACCTGGGCTTTCGACACGTTCAATTTTAATACGAGATCGCTTTGCTTCAGGTTCTCCCGGATCATCAATTTATTTAGATTCCGTGCGAAAACTGCACAGATTTCTTCTTGCCCCATTGGTTTCACCCCCTTTTTTGTTAAATCCATTGTAAGTCATTTTTAATCGAATTGCAAGAACTATTTTTCGTTTTAACCTAACTTTTTGCTTGACATCCCTTTTCGCCAGTGGTATTATAATGTTAGATTAAATCGAACGAAAGGAGTTCACGATATGAGCTTTCAAGTTACCCTCCGCGCCGCCCGCGTAAACCGCGGAATGAAGCAGGCAGACGCCGCAAGATCCATTGGGGTCAGCAGCCGCACGATTTATAATTGGGAGATCGGCAAGCGATTCCCCCCAGCGGACAAGCTGCTTTCCCTCTGCGATCTTTACGGCGTCCCCATGGACAATATTTTTATACCCAGAAAGTAAGATTTAATCGAACCACCAAACCGACAGCCCCAGCTAATCGCCAGCACTTATTTTCTTTTCCCCCAGATATACCCGATTACAATCGCGAGAATTTGTGCTCCTGCCGCAATTAGTCCAACAGTTTCTTCGCTTGAACTGGGCAATACGCCGCATTTTATAAGCAAATATCCAGAAATGCCGATTGGAAGCACCGGGAACAACAACAGTGAAATGCCAAGTCCCTTTATGTAGCTGGAAACTTTATTTTGGAATTGGCTTCTTTTCATTTTAGCTATATCCGCTTTAAGGTCAGCAATTGCTTTTTCCGTTGATTTTTGCATTTGCGGATGCCATTTCACAAACGTCTCAAGGCATTCTCTGTTTCTGATGTATTCTTCATATTCCTCTTTTGTTGCCCCACCAGATTTATAAAATGCAGTAGCTTCTTCTATCGTCATCATTTTATTTAATATCCTGAGGTTGTCTGCATATTGCATTGCATCGTCCTTGAGTTGCTGTTGGAACGATTTCAAAAGCCTTTGCTTTTTTTCCAGTTCATTCGACATTTTAAACTTCCCCCCCTGAGGTGTTATTTATGCCTTTTCTCTACCGCCTACTTGATAAGTTCTTTGACCCACCGCCAAAAGGACTCGATAAGACCGGGAAAGTGATCTACTACGATACTCAGGATGAACGTTATAAGCGGTACAAGCACCTGTGCTATCGCAATCTTCTTTTGAAATCGGCGCTCGCGTTCCTTCTCGGCATCCTGTTTAGCACGTTCCTTGACGGCCTGATCTTCCGCTAACTTCTTTGCGTATTCTTCAAACTCTCTTTGCATGTTCCGCCCCATTTCCTAACGCGAGGTGCTATTTATGCAAGAACGTCCAAATATCCCCGATATGCTCCACAAGGAGCGTGACCCCTGCGACAACCAGCGCCTTGAAAAGCTCGAAAAGAAAGTCCGCACGCTTTACGCGCTTTTCTTCGGCTTTCTTCTCGGCCACTTCCTTGGCCTGCTGTTGTTTCCGTGAAGCATCCGCCAACTCTTTGGCGTATTCTTCAAATTCCCTCTGCACCGCATATCCCCTCTTACCCCACCAACATACACCAATTCACACCAACAAGCAATCACGAAAAGGAGAATCAACATGAAAGAACTGAAAGTAAAACTCACCTTCACCGAACCCATCCTCGGCACGTCCCCCGCCAACCCGGAAATCTACCGGGAGTTTATCGGCTCCAAGTCCCCAGATGCCGCCACCGTGGAGGAGGAAGTTTCCGCGCTGGGCGCTGATGCCGTGGCAGAAAAGGCCATGACGGTGTTTCCCCGGATGGAGGACGGCACCCCGTTCCTGTATGACTACCAGATCAAGGGCTTTTTCAAGGATACCTGCGGCGGTCTCCGCAAGGTCAAAGGCACGGCCAGCGAGAAGATCAAGGCGTACAAGAAGGAGATCGACAAGCTGATCTTCCCGGAGCCCCGCGTGATCCCGTTGGAGTTTGACGGCCAAATTGGTGAGTGCCAGCGCCCCCTGAGAGCGCAGACGGCGCAGGGCGAGCGCATCAGCCTTGCCATGAGTGAGGAGATCCCCGCAGGCGCTACCTGTGAGTTCCGGGTGGCCTGCCTCTGCGACGATCATGAGAAAGCCGTCCGGGAATGGCTGGACTATGGCCGGTTCTCCGGCATCGGTCAGTGGCGCAACAGTGGGAAAGGCCGGTTTACCTGGGAGGAGATCCAGTGACGCAGTGGAAAGGCTAAGCGCTGCACAGCACTGCCATGGTGAAGCGTGGCACGGCGACGCAAAGCCAAGGAAGAGAAATGCAAAGAAAAGCGTAGGAAATGCTCAGATGGGAATAGCAACGGCAAGGCATAGCCCGTCGATGATTTGCCATGGAATGGAAACGAGATGCTGGGCAAGGTCAGGAGGCGCGACGCAACGGAATAGCATTGCATCGAGACGCTATGGAATGGAAGGGCCGCGAATCGTTCAGCAATGCAACGGAAAAGCGGTGAAGCGCTAAGCAAAGGCAATGCACAGAGAAGCAAGGCAATGCAACGGAATTGAAAGGCGGAGCAACGTGTAGCCTTGAAATGCAATGGAATGGAACGGACAAGTGCCGCGCTGCGGCGGCTTAGATTAGCTACGCCCCGCCCCATCAATCGCAATCACGACAAAACCAAAAAAGGAGGCCACTATGGAACATCCAGCATATCGAGACAATCTTGAACAAATCCTCGCCTTTACCGGCGGGCGGCAGCTTCTGAATCTGGCGGACATTCGGAAATTCACCGGCATGAAGGACCTGCGCACCATTCAGCGCCATTTCCCTTTGCAGAAGGGCGGCTACATCTCCGCCGCAACCTTCGCCCGCCAGCTTTGCGGAGGTGCCAGAAAATGAGCAGCTACAACAGCATCGCCCGCAGCCGCCAGGACCCGGGAACACCCCACCGTCCGGCACTGGGCACCCGGGGAACATGGCCGTTCCAAATTGAGGACGACCATCCCCGCTTGAAACCCGGCACCATCACTTACATCAACAGCCCGCACCGCTGGTTCCTCGTCACCTTCGACGATGGCCGCCGTCAGGGCTACCACTTTGGGGAGGTTTAGCTATGGACACAACCACATTCATTTTCGTGCTGATCGGCGTGGCCACCGCCGCCGCCTGGCCTTTCACAATCGTAGACATGATCGAGAGGAGGCCCCGCCATGAAAAGAGATAGCCGCACACGGGAGGAGCGCCGCCGGAGCCGGGCCGACTTCTCCGCCTGGGTATCCTTCGGCTGCTTCCTGGGCCTGTTGGCCCTGGCTCTGGCTTATATCCTAGGGGCGGTCTGATGGGCCGCCGCCGTCAAATGAAAGAGCTGCCGCCCTGTCCCCGCTGTGGGATGTACGGCGGTAAACGGATGGTAGCCCCCGGGAAAGAGGACCTGTTTTTCGTCCTCTGCGATTCCTGCGGCTACCGCACGAAAAACTATACGGACATCGCCCACGCGGTCCGTGTCTGGAGGGAAACTCAGCTATGACCAGAAAAACCTATCCCATCTGTCACTTCTGCGAGCATCCCCTGAACCCCAATGCGGAGGACGATTGCGACCGCGTGTTCGTCCTGCCCAATGGGGAGCTGTGTTGCCCGCCCTGCTTCAAGGATTACCTGTCGAACGAGCTGGATAAAAATATGGACCTATTTGCCGATGCCCTCGGTATCCCGGTCCTGTATACGGAGGGTCCCAATGCTGACATTTGACGAGGCCACACACACCTACACCCTTGACGGCATCCAGCTTCCCAGCGTCACCGAAGTCACCCGCTTCTGCGCCTATGACTACAAGTCAGACCGGCCATGGCTGGCGGAAGCTGCCGCCCGCCGTGGAACTGCCGTCCACGAAGCCTGCGCCCTCATCGACTACGGCGAGGAGCCGGAGGAAACCCCGGAGATCGCCGGATACCTGAAAGCATACCGCCGGTTTCTCAAGGACTGGAAACCGGAATGGAAGCTGATTGAATGCCCCATAGCGGACCGGAATATGAAAATGGCCGGAACGATGGACCGCTTTGGCATCATCCATAATGCCCCCGCAATTCTGGACATTAAAACCGGGCAGCTTCATGACGCCGCCCTCTCCGCCCAGCTCACCGCCTACAAGATGATTTTCTCGTGGGACCCGCGCTGCGGCTACGGGAAAATTCAATCGCTCTATGCCTTGAAACTCTCAAAGGACGGCACTTATGAGCTTCGCCATGTAGAACCAAATTCAAATTTGGTAAACGCCTGCCGCACCCTACACAAAGCCACAGAAAGGAAGAAACGCACATGAATGAACTCGCCCTGTACCAATACAACGCCGCCGCTCTGACGGTGGCCCCCGTCCCCCGCTCCGGCAATTACACCATCTGCGCCCCAGACGGAGCGCCCGCCATCCTGAAACGCGGCATCGATTTCGGCATGATCCGAAAGAAGAACGGCGACGCCATGACGAAAAACCCCACCCTCTTCAAGTCCGGCGCGGAGAAGGTTGCCGTGGCTTACGGCCTCTGCCAGCGCTACACGCTGGAAAGCAAGCTGGAGGACATCGAGCACGGCTTCTTCTACTTCCTTGTCCGCTGCGACCTCATCAAGATCTATGATGGCAAGGAATACGTCATTACTTCCGCCTACGGCTCCGGCAACACCCGGGAGGGCCGCACCGGCTCCCAGTCCCCCTATGACGGCGCCAACAGCGCCGTGAAGATGGCCCAGAAGCGTGCCCTGGTCTCCGCTGCCTTGTCCCTCGGATGCGTCTCCGATATGTTCACCCAGGACATTGAGAGCGACACTGAGGACGGCAGCGCCTACATGACCAACAAGGACCCCAACGCCCCCATTACCGCCGCGCAGGTCAAATTCTTCTATTCTGCTTGTTCCCGCCACGGCCTGACGAAGCAGGAGGCGAAAGGCCTCTTGAAGGCCCACGGCTATGACAGCGCCAGCAAGGTATTCAGCAAGGACTTTGACGCCCTGCTGGATGCTCTGGAGCCGAAGGAGGATGCCTGATGTTCATGAACGGACTGCCCACCTACAGCAAGGAGGGCAAGAAGCTGCAAACCGGCCTGATCGTGGGCCGCGCCGCCAAGGACGGCCAGATCTACGCCACCCAGAGCGGAAAGGAGGTCGGCTCCGTCTCCGTACCGGCCTACGATAAGCAAGACGGTACCACCGCATGGCTCACCGTCAAGGGCTGGGGCCATTGGGCACGGCTCCTTGCCAATGTCCGCAAGGGCGATTCCGTATTTGCCGTGGGCCGCGTGGAGAGCCACGACTATGAGGGCAAGACCTATAACGATCTGGTGGCAGATTACGTCTGCGTCTCTGCAAGCACCGCTGGGCAGAATCCCTCCCAAAGTGCCTATGCCTCCCCCGCCCCCACTGATAATTTCACCGAAATTGAGGATGACGGGGAGCTTCCCTTTTAACAGCTTTGCCGTGTGTGTCTAAAGAGTGATGACGGGCGGATGCAAGCAAGCCGCAGCACGATCACCGACGCACACAGCAGCCGCAGAGAAAAGAAGAACGCCCCCCACACCCCCCTAAGAAGAAAAGATTATATATATTATCTCTCTTAGCTGCTGCAGCAGCTAAAAGAAGCTATTAAGAAGCTATTAGAGACTTCTACGGGAGTCTTACAGGAGAAGAACATGGAGAAACAGGATACCCGGCGCTTGTTCAGCCTGATTGAAACGATCTACCCCAACGCGAAGCAGCGGCCCCGCACCACCACAGACTTAGAGGCATGGACACTGGTTTTGGCCCCGTGGGACTACGAGGACGTGAAACAGGCGGTCATTGTCCGGGCACGGGAAAACCGGTTTTACCCGGATGTGTATGAACTGGTTCCATTCCTCCCAAAACTGGAAAAACCCAACACGGAGGAGGGCCCCATGTCGGAGCCGTCCGACATCTATCTGGAAAAGTTCTATGCGAAGTACGAAGCCCTGCACGAACGGTGGAAATCCGTAGGCATCCCCACCCCCTCCGAAGCGAAGAAGCAGGGGATGACCTATGCGGACTGGAAAAAGATGGCGAAAGGAGCTGATGTGTAATGGCTGCGGATATTAAGCTGTCGGACTGCCTTATTGCCCCCCACAGACAGCCTTGCTGGGATTGCGCCAATGCCTGCGGCGGCTGCAACTGGTCCGCAAAAGGAGAACCCGTCCCAGGCTGGAAGGCGGAACCGGCCATCATCCAGGCCCACCTGAACCGTGGCTCGGAAAATTTCTCCGCCAAATCTTTCAAAATCTATGCCTGCCCTCAGTTCCGGGCAGACCCAAGGAGGGCGCATGACAAGGCTTGTAATTGACATCCATGAGAACGGTGACCTACTGGCAACCAAGGAAGCCGTGGCCATGCTGCTAGAGCCTCTGGGCCGCGTCCGCGTGGTGCAGGTCATCATTGACGGAAAGGAAGAAAAGCGATGAATACTGACCTGATGTTTTCCAGCAAGTCAGATTGTTGGGAAACCCCGGATGTGTTTTTCCGGGCATTAGACGCAGAGTTTCATTTCACACTGGATGTCTGCGCATTACCGGTGAACGCAAAGTGCCGAGAGTTCTACACGCCGAAGCAAGACGGCTTGAAGCAGCCGTGGAGCGGAACAGTCTGGTGCAACCCGCCTTATGGCCGGGAAATCGGCAAGTGGGTCAAAAAAGCAGCGGAAGAAACCTGCATGGTTGTGATGCTGTTGCCCGCCAGAACCGATACCGCATGGTTCCACGATTTTATCTACGGAAAGGCGGAAATTCGGTTTATACGCGGGCGGTTGAAATTTGGAGGGTGCCGGAATAGCGCTCCGTTCCCGTCTATGGTTGTAATTTTCAGGAGGGAAAACGATGAAGGTTGAATTCACGGTCCCCGGCATTCCGGTGGGCAAGGGCCGCCCACGGTTTATGAAAAACGGCCACACCTACACTCCACAGAAAACACGGGATTATGAGGACAAGGTGGTTCAGTGCTGGAAATGCCAGAGCGGGAAGGGCTTTGCGGACGGCATCCCGCTGACGGCCACCGTCACGGCGTTCTTTACGGTGCCCAAGAGCATGTCAAAGAAAAAGGCCACCGCGCTGGACGGAACACCCCACACAAAGCGCCCTGACGCCGACAACGTGGCGAAGGCCATCCTGGACGCGCTGAACGGCCACGCTTACAACGATGACAGCGCAATCGCAGCTTTGACGGTGTGGAAGTATCAGACAACCGGAGCCTCCCGCGTGGAGGTCATTATTGAGGAGGTAGAATGATGGATGCTGTGGAGTTTTTGAAAACATTGCGAAGAATGTGCAACTGTGAGTGCCACAACTGCGAGTTATGGAAAAGGCTTAGCGGGTTTGAATCCTGCACAGTCTGGAGAAAAACCCACCCGGAGGAGGCCGTTGCCATTGTAGAACAGTGGGCTGCCGAGCACCCCATCAAAACCCGGCAGAGCGAGTTCTTGAAGCATTACCCCGGCGCACGAATTTTGGCACACGGGTGCCTCAATGCTTGCCCGATGGATGTGTTCTCAGATGCAGACATTAACTGCAATGCGCAACCTTGCTTTGAGTGCAAAAAAGCATTCTGGCTTGAGGAGATGGAGGAGTGCACCACCGCGTCGGCCGCACCTAACATCTCGCAGAGTTGGGACCTGTACAACTCCTCCCAGGGTAATGAATACCTGAACCAGTGCGGCGGGAAATTGGAGGGCGTATGAAACTATTGATCGGCGGTAGTCCCTGCACACATTGGAGCATCGCACAGACGAAGAACCGCGAGACAGAGGCCAGCGGCATCGGCTGGGAACTGTTCTTGAATTACCGTATCGCACGGGATAAGTACCAGCCGGATTTTTTCCTGTACGAAAACAATAAAAGTATGTCGCCTGCTATCCGGGCACAGATCACGGCAGAGTTAGGCGTGGAGCCTGTCCTAATTAACAGCGCCCTGGTGAGCGCACAGAACCGCCAGCGCCTGTATTGGGCGGGCAAACGGAACCAGGACGGCACATACAGCCCGGTGGCGGTGGAGCAGCCGGTGGACCGTGGGATCCTCCTGCGCGACATTCTGGAAAGCGGTGTCTGCTGGCGCGAAAAGGCGTACACGCTGAAAGCGAACTATGCCAATGCCGGAGCGGTCAACGGAGTGGACGGCGGTCATTTTCCCGCAACCATGGCGGCGGAGCCGGTGAGGATCGGAACCATTGAGAATGACGCAAAGAACCAGGCTTTTGACAGTCAGCAATACCGTGTTTACAGCCCGGACGCCAAAAGCGTGACCCTCTGCGGGAATGGCGGTGGTCTGGGCGCCAAGACAGGCCTTTATGCAACGCCGGTTGACACAGATGCAGATGGGATTTTGCATTTGGGCAGTCTATACGGCCAACACTCCCGTTGGGGCGTGTTTGCTAAGGATGGGAAATGCCCGACCATCACGGCAAGCATGGGCATGGGCGGCGGCCATGTGCCTATGGTCCCGACGCGGACAGACGAGGAGGGGCATTGCCAAAAGAACCCGACGACGGCGAAGCAAATTTACGAGGTGCGAGACGGGAAAATCTCCATCAGAAACACATGGTATCCGATCAAGCTGCGAGACGGCTTTTACATCATCCGCAAGCTGACGGTCCGTGAGTGTATGCGCCTCCAGACTGTGCCGGGCACATACGCCTTTCCCGTCAGCGACACCCAGGCGTATAAAATGCTGGGCAACGGCTGGACCGTGGACGTGATTGCCCACATTATGAGCCATTTTACCGGGCTGACGAAAGAGCCGGTGGAAGTGCTATCGATGTACGACGGCATGAGCCGCGGCCATATCGCGCTGGACAAGCTGGGCGCGGAGATCACCGCCTACTATGCAACCGAGATCGACAAGTACGCCATCCAAACCACACAACACAATTTCCCGGACACCGTACAACTGGGCGACGCGTTTCAGGTGCGGGACGATGGTTGGAGATTGGGGGACGAACTATGAGAGATACAAACCTCGTAAATGCGCTGCGTGAGCACGCAGAATGGGCGCGAGAAAATGAGTGGGAAACGCCGATCACACTGGGCGATGATCTGGCGGAGGCCGCTGACCGGATCGAAGCACAGGCGAAAGAGATCGAGAAGCTGCGGGGGCAGAATAGACAACTGATGCTTGAACGCAACTATGTTATGTCGATAATTGCGGATGTCAGAAAAGCCGGAAAGACGTGGATGTGCCAGTATTGCGCTCATTGCAAGGGCATCGTAAGCGGTATGGCTGACTGCGATTCCAAGAAGCTGTGTGTTATGCCATATAGTCAGTTTGAGCTAAAAAGACCGGAGCCGCCGGAGGTGGAAAATGCTGAAACCAAGTGATCTGACGAAGGCGGAACTGCTGCAAGTGGTAGAAATGCTGGCGTTTGGGGCAAATGAATATTATTTGGATCGTGCACTTGGGCGGATTGAAATGCAGCGCAACGACGCCCACCACGAAAGGTGCCGAAAATTGATTGACGAGGAAAAACAGCACTATGATGCCTATTTTGACCTGCTAAAGCCCTATGAGGGGTGCCGTTTGATGGACATACCGCTGGATGTTGTCAAAAAGGCGCAGGCAGAACTGGACAAGGCACGAGCAGCCGGGGCAGAGTGGAACAGGCGGAATGGAATCAAACTGAAAGGAAGGGAATGTGATGGGAAATGTTAATTGCCTGCGTTGCCGCTTTAGGCATGAGGATAACGGGAACTGTACTGAGGTCGGCGGGTTCTGCACGGCGGTCCAGGCGGCGCACTGCCCGCTTCTGCGGGAATATTTGGACACGGGGTTGGAACCGGCGGTGTGCGCCAATTACAAGACCTTTGAGGATGAGGCTATCAGCAAGGGTGTGCCATTCAAGCGCATTGTTGCGCTGATGGAGGCCGACAGAGCCGGTCGGCTGGCGGTGCTGCCGTGCAAGGACTGGCTTGAGGTTGTCTTTGGGGATCAAGTTTTATTCTGGGGAATTGATAAAGACTACGTAGAGCAACCGATCAGGGAAATTTCCTTGGATGACGCAGACCGCATCGGATGGTATGACGGCTATAAAACCGTATTCCTGAAGGGGACTGACGAAAACGGCGAAGCATGGGAGTTTTATCCAGAGGAAATCGGCAAGACTGTGTTTCTCACCCGCGAGGAGGCGGAAGCGGCATTGGAGGCGATGAAGGATGGCTGACTTAAAACCGTGCCCGTTCTGCGGATATAAGGGCGTAGAGATACTTGCGGATGATAACGAGTATTTGTACTATCGGTACTTCTCACAGTGTCAGAGATGTGGGGCCGGTGCAAAGCGAGGCCACACAAAAGAAGATGCTGCTAAGGAGTGGAACAGGAGGGCTGACCATGGCTGAATACATTAAGCGGGAAGCAGTGCTTAGAGCTGTGCAGAGACAGCGCAGCCCATGCCGAAGCCCTGCACAAAATCGGATGCTTGACTGCCTGAAAGCGGATGTCATTTGCATTTCTGCCGCCGACGTGGCCCCAATCGAAGCGCTGGAACGCCTGCGGGACGAGATGTGCGCGCAGGACCTAATCACCATGGAGGGGCTGAGAAAGTTGAACACGCTGATTTGGAAATACACAACGGTGCATGACGGAGGTGCTAACCATGAGGCCGATTGATGCAGACAAAATCCAGTGGAAATCATACCCCAATGATTACGGGGAAACAAATGATGACTATGTGGAAAAATGCGACATTGACAATATGCCGACAGTTGATGCCGTGGTCGTGACGCGGTGCAAGGACTGTCGGTCATACAACAAGCCGAAAACGGGATGGTGTGAAGTCCATCTCGACCGTGAACATCCAGACGATTATTGCAGCTACGGCAAGAGAAAGGACGGCGGGGATGGCTAAACAATCCAGCATGATTGCCTTTGCCGAGCAATTCGCCCAGGCGAAAGTAGACGCCGCCCAGCGGCTAACCTCCCAGTACATGATCGACACCCTGCAAATGACCCTCCACCAGACGGAGGGCTGGGGGTATGAGCGCATCATGCGCCTTACGGAGGCGTGGCAGCAGACCCAAAAGGAGTACACGCCCGCCCTCAATTCCAACGACCCGGCGGCGGACGTGATGCAGGAGCACATGGACCGGGTGATGGCCCAGATCATCGGCGGCAAACAGGAGCTAAGACCGTTCCCGGAGCGGTATCATGAGCTACGGAAAGTTACATACGGGAGGTAACATGACAAACGATGATAAAGCCCTGCTAAGGGCATATGCGGAAAACAACATGAACCGGGCACAAACCAGCAAGGCCGTCTATCTGCACACCAATTCCATTCGCTATCGGTTCGCCGTTATCCGCCGGGAAACCGGGCTTGATCCGCAGTGCTTTTATGACCTGGTAAAGCTGCTGGGAATTGCGGAAGAGAAAGGCGGTTAACGCTCATAGAAATCTTAAAGGGGGAGGGGCACTTCGTAAAGGAGGCCCATTATGAAATACCGATACACCGTCCAGCAACTCCAGCAGATGGAGCGCTGCCGCTACCTCACAGACCGGGAGCGGCGGGTGTTCAACCTGGTCTGCCGCCGTGGCTGGGCAATCGAGGATGCGGCGGCAGAGCTGTACCTGTCCCGCTCCGCTGTGGCTGCCTGTCTGCGTTCCATCCGGAATAAAGCTGGCATATCCCCTCCAAACAAAAAACATCCTTAAACCATGACAAGCGGTGTCCTGTGGTACGGTAACCATAGAGCACCGCTTGTTTTGCGCGCGGAAACAGGGGGTGTATCTTTGAAAAAGGAGGAATTCCCTATGGCTGAATTTGCAAGCAAGGGCGTCGCGGGCGCTGGTCTCGGAACCGGCATTGCCGGTCTGTCTCTGGGCGTCCTGAACTCTCTGGGCGGTCTCGGCGGGATCCTGCTGGGCAATCGCGCCATCCCCTTTGCCGCTGGTATGGCGGCGGAGGCCGGATGCAGCGAGAACCACACGGTCAACCGCTATGAGCTGTCCATGGTGCAGGAAAACGCCAAACTCCGCAGCGACATTGCCCTGCGGGATGCCAACACCTACCAGGACCAGAAGATGCTGGAGATGTACAAGTACATCGACGGCAAGCTGGGCGAGGTGCAGGGTGCGCTGGCTTCTCAGGCGGTCAACAATCAGGCCACCAAGGACAGCTTCCAGCTGCTGCAGGAGCGTATGGACTGCTGCAAGAACGAGCTGTGCGGGGCCATTTCCCGGGAGCGGGACGAGCGGAAGTGCGCTGACAACACCATTGTCACCTACACCAACGCCACCTTTTATCCCAAAATGGTCGCGGACATCACCACCGGCACCGGAACCACCCCCCAGTCCACCTATAACCCCCTCCCCGTCTCCACCTGTGGCCACGGCTGCGGCTGCTAAGAGGCGAAGAGGGAAGAAGAGAGGGGCATAGCGCCCCTCTCTCCCGTCATTGGAGGAATCTATGGTAACATTGGAACAGATCAAGCAGGGCGCTGCCCGCTATGTGGATGAAGAATTCACCGGCAAGCTCACCGGCTGGCAGAAATGGGCCGTCGGTGCCGGGGCCGCTATGGCCCTGGGCAATCTAGACGCCACCATTTCCACCCTCCGGGAGCATCCCGCCATGAAGGCCCTCGGCGTCTTTGACGAGGCGGGGAACGTAGATATTGACAAGATATACGCCTGCCTGAAAACCGAAGCCGACAAAGGCCCCGTCACCACCAATATCCCCCTGATTGGGAACGTCACGCTGAATGAAACGGATGTGGACAAGCTCTACACCCTTATCAAGCAGAGTTAGGAGGCTCTTATGCACGAGATCAGACACTTGGCCGAAGAGATCCGGGAGGAACTGGACGATGCCGAGAAGTACGCCCGTGAGGCTGCCAAGCACACCGAGGACAGCCCGGAGGACGCCAGCACCTACGCCGATCTCAGCCGTCAGGAGCTGGGCCATGCCAATAAGCTCCACGAAATGGCCGTTCGCCATATCGAAAAGGCGAAAGACGCCGGTCACCAGCCCACGGAGGCCATGCAGGCCGTCTGGGACTGGGAGCATGAACGGATGCTGGACCGCGCCGCCCATGTGAAAACGCTCCTGTCCATGATGTAAACCCCAACAAAACACCCCCCCTGCACGCAGCAGGGGGGGTGTTTTTATGAGAATATTATTTTTTTCTCCTACTGCCGCAACGGTTTCAGGGCTTTCTGTGAATTTCCTTCTTGACTTTTGACGGCCATAAATATATAATTAAGACAGTCAAAAGTGAGGTGATGAACGTGTCCCCCAGAACAGGCAGACCAACAGACAATCCAAAACCGTATAAATTAACAGTTCGGGTGGATGAATCAAGCAAGAAAATATTAGATGCCTACACCGAACAAGAAAAAGTAACTCAAATGGAAGCGATACGGCGAGGGATTAAGAAGTTGGAAGCCGATATAAAGAAATAACCGCAACCTGCCGCCGTAGGAAGTGAACAGGTCACGGTTATCCACCCGGAGGTTCCCCTCACGGTAAATCTATTCTATGCCGTCCGGGAGCCTCTGTCAAGTAAAATGATGGAGGAACTACTATGGAAAAAATCACAATGGATGAAGTTCAGATCAAGCTGGAGCAGATCGAAGCCAGCTTGCAGCTCACCTTGGAGGGAATGTGCGGGGATTTTACCGCAGTCTGGAACAGCACCGGTGAAAATGAAAAACTCCTGTCTCTAAGCGCCTGCCGACGAACCAACACCGTTTACGCCCCCGCCCTTGACCTGATTTGTGACGCCCTCGCCGCCCTCTCAGACCGCGTGGGAAGCGCAGTGAATTAAGGGGGTGTGGGTATGAACGAGATGCAGACCTTTGTTTATAGCGGTGCGGAAGTCCGTACGGTGCAGAAAGACGGCGCCCCTTGGTTCGTCCTGAAGGATGTGTGCGGGGTGCTGGGGATTTCAAAGTACCGTGATGTTGCCGAACGCCTTGACCCCGATGAAAGGGGGCTGGTCAGGGTGGACACCCTTGGCGGTTCACAGGAAATGACCTGTATCAGCGAAAGCGGCCTGTACAATGTGATCCTCCGCTCCGATAAGCCGGAGGCCAAGCCCTTCCGCAAGTGGGTCACCGCCGAAGTCCTCCCCGCCATCCGCCGCAGCGGCGGCTATATCGCCGGACAGAATGACCTTTCCCCCGCAGAACTCATGGCAAAGGCCCTCAAGGTGGCAGAGCAGACCTTGGCGGAGCGGGACGCCCGCATTTCTTCCTTGCAGGTGCAAAACGCCATCATGGCCCCCAAGGCCGATTACTTTGATGAGCTGGTGGAGCGCAACACCCTCACCAGCTTCCGGGACACCGCCAAGGAGCTTGGCATCCCGCCCCGGAAGTTCACCCAATTCCTGTTGGATAAGAAGTACATCTACCGGGACAAGAAGGAAAAGCTCATGCCCTACGAGAATAAAAACGATGGGCTTTTTGAGGTCAAAGAGAGTTTCAATGACAAAACGGCGTGGAGCGGCCTCCAGACCATGGTCACCCCCAAGGGCCGCGAGACCTTCCGCCTCCTTTATCCCTATGTATAAGAACATCCCCCGCCAATCGGCGGGGGATTTCTTTTAGTGCCACGGAGTTTCACTGAGCGTTTTTGCGGCATAGCCGTTCATAAGGTACAGAAAATCCTTTTCGGTAGGGGATAGATCCATTCCATTGATAGCGTCCAGAACCTTCTCCTTCTTGGAACCGGCAATCGTGTTACCGTTGGCGTCCTTGTCTGCGGTAAGATTGTTGTCGGTTGTTCGGAATACATAGTATTCTGCGGGAGAAATTCCGTTTTTCTCCGCTTCCTCATACTTGGCGTAGGCGTCGCTGCTGTATTGGGGGAATACCGCCCGTTTCGCCTTGTAATTTGCGTAGCCCAGCATTTTATTCAAAAGTTCTGCTTTTCCGCCGTTCCCCATTTGCTTGTAAGCGGGCAACTGCATGGCCTGCTGCACGAGCTTGTAGCTGTTCTGCCCTTTGGCCTTGGCATATTTTTGATATTGCTCAGCCGTCAAATTATGCGTTTCGTTATCAAATTCGATGGATTTTTCTGCACGGCTGGGGAAAACCGTGGAATCTCCCGTTGCGTCCTTAACGCGCTGCAATTCCGCCTCCACTTTATCAACCTCGACCTGAGACACATACGCCGGGTTGATCAGGTTGTTAAAAGTGCGCATAAGTGCGTCCCCTGTGGCTTCCGTGCGCCCCCATGCGTCAATATACGGGATCTGCTGATAATCCAATCCGGGAATTTTCTGAGAAATCTTTCCAATTGTATATTGCAGATCGGTGGGGAGCTCCTTGTTTTTATCCACATAGGTGGTCATCCGCAGATCTTCCCCGGTGCGCTCGATTTGTCCGCCCAGCGTAGGAAATGCCTGCGTCACATAGTTCGTCAATGCAGACATGACCACGCTTCCAAGAACGCTGTCCCCACGGTTTTTGGCGTAAGCCGCGCTGTCAAACGTGTCATTCAAGCCCTGAAGCATCGACATTTCCAGCATAGGGGCGGAGGCATTTTTAACCGCGCTCAGCACATCCTTGAATTGCAGCCCTTGATCCAGCCCTTGATTATAGAGCTCTGCTCCCACGAAAAACGGGATCGCTTCCGGGGCAAGCCAGTCAAGTGTGATGGATGTGCCGTTTTTCAGCTCAAGTGCATAATTCTGATGTCCTGTCAGGTCATTGAAAGCCTGTTGGCGGTCATCATCGTCATCGCCGCCGGTCACATAGCCAGCCCCCGCCGCCAGAAAGCCAGCCAACATCAAAGCCGTCCCGGAAAGGCCGGTTGCTACACGGTCAAGCCCTTTCGACACCTGAACTACATCCTTCGCTTTTGCGCCGCGAACGGTGTCCACCGCGCCCAAAACCGCGCCGACAGGAGAATATTCTGCGGCCCGTACCGCAATATTGGTGGGAGTGCGCTTAAAAGGAACCATACCTTCCACAATATACCCGGCAAATTTCTTCGCGGGGTTATCGCTTTTGCTCAGCTTCCCAAGGTCACTTACCGCATCGCTGACTACGTTTTTATCGTTAAACGTGTTCCGCAGCGCCTCCTGTGCCGCATAGTCCCGCGCACGATTGAGTACAGATTGGGGCGCGTCGGACATGGACTTATACCCATTGGCTTTCAGAAAGCCCGCCATGGATTGGGTGTAGATCCACTTTTTAGCGGCGGTATCCTCCGCTTCCAGCGCACGGCTGTTAAAATCAGATCCCTTGTTGACCGCCTTGCCAATCAAATTATCATCGGAAAACGCCTTCGCTTTCTTTTCAATGTCGCTGAGTGAGGTCTGCCCCTCATTGTATTTGCTGGATTGCTCCAAAAAATCCTTCGCGTTTGAAAAGTCTGCCCGACATTCCGCGGCCAGCTTGCCGAACGGGTTTGCCCCAAGAAGGGATTTGCTCCGCTCCGTCTTTCCGCCGGTTGCAACGGAAGCGACCCCCTCAACTATGGCTCCTACGCGGTTTTTTACAGTAACCGGGATTTGGAAAAGCGTATTGCCCAAAATGTTCCGAATATGGGTGCGGGGGTTGCCAAGCATAGCAAGATACCGCAGGGTGTCATATTTGGCCCGGAAGGTTCCCGGAACGTTCTGTGCGGCTTTTTCAACGATTTTTTCCGTTGCTTTCTGCCGTTTCTCCGGCGTTTCCGCGTCCAGAAAATCTTTTACATCCGCCTCATCCAGTTCAACCGCCGTCCCATATTTTTCGTTCAGGTCGGAGATCGCCTTCTGTACGGACATAAGCTGCCCTTCGGGCGAGAGCTTTCTGAACATACTTTGCGCCTGCATGGCCTGTGCAGCGGTTGTGCTGTTGCGCGTGTAAAGCGTCAGAAGCTCAGAGACATAGGCGGCGTTGCCCTCATGCATGGCCTGTAAAATAAGCTGCTGACCAAGGGCGGTGTTGTCTTTCGTTGCGACGTTTGCGGAAGCGGCCTGCCGGTACTGCTCCAATGCGCCGTCAAATCCCTTATCCTGAATAACAGAATGCGCATGATTAACGGCGGTCTCGTCTTGAATGGTGTCAAAAGCAAGTTTCCCGTCGGCAATTTGCTGTTCCAGAAAGAGAACATCCGCCCCCGCAATTCCTTGCGCCCCGTCAATGGTGGAGGCGGATTTAGGAATATTGCGCCCCTCAAAGTTAGTGAGGGGAACATCTACCGGGCGGGCTGCATAGGCGCCCTCTGGGTGAAATTTATCCTTTGCGGCTTGCAGCCGGTCATAGTCCGTGTTCAACGTCCCGGCATTCGCGTTCCCCAGCCCATCAAATCCAGCCGCGCCCCCATTCTTGACATTTTCCGTCCCCTGTGCTATGCTATCATTAGCATTGAGGGGACGCGTACCCTCAACAGGGCTTGACGCCGCAGAGGAAGCCGTAGGTTCCGGACCTACCAAGCTGGCCTCTGCGGGTGTCAGGTCCGAAGAAGCGGAACTCACAGATTCAGGAACCGGCTTGGCCGTAAGTTGCGGGGAGGGATTCTCCACGTTGAACGCCTGAGTTGTGGGGCCGCTTTTTTTCACATACATGGTGGTCAGTTCCATGGTTTTTCGGCCTTTGTTGTCGAACTGAACCGTTACCACAGTCCCATTCGGCATGGTTTTGCTGAAAATAATGCCCTGTTTCCCGGGGTGCTTTCCGCTGGTGTTCGTGCTGCCGGGAACGATGCTGTCCGGCTGGGTTACAACGTCCGGAATGGCGTCAATCGCCCACTGTTCCAGCGGTTGGTTGCCTCTCTGGAGTTCAGTCTCTGCGTTGCCGTGAGAATCCAGAATATGCTTCACATCATCACTGGTAACGATCATGTCCCGGCTGTCGATCTCATAGCCCAGAATATTGGATGCCTGCCGTTTTGCATCTTCAGACATTTTCCCCAGATACAGCTTTTCCAGCTTCTCGGTTTCCGTGTTCTTCCGCCCATTTCTCCACTTGTTGAAAAATTCGGAAACGCTGGTGTCAAATCCGGCTACCAGATTTCGGAAGGTTTTCCCTTCATGGCGGATTGCATCCGCTTGCAAAGCATCATACTTCGGCGCCGTCTCCACACCGGGGGCGGCGTTTTGCGTGCCCTCTGCGGCGTTTGCGGGGGTGGGGGTATAAGTACCCTCCCGCACCTCCTGGCGTGCTTCCTGCGTGGGCTGTGCGTCCGCCTGACTGCTTCCACGCTGTCGGATGACGTCAACGCCTGCGCCGATGCCGCCCATAGCAGCGCCCACCGCCGCGTCATACAGCGCCTCGCCCCAATCAAACTTGGCGGAGGGGTCATACGTAGCCCGCTGCAAAATGGGTTGGACAACATCTTCCAGAAATTCTTCGCCGCCCTCGGAGATCATGGAGATGACCAATTTACCCGCTGGCCGCTTGGCTAAACTGCTCATGATCTGAGCGGCTGTACTCTCTCCAAATTTTGCGATCAATTTGCCAGCCGCCTTATCGGCAAGACCCGCGCCGAACGCCTTCTTGAAGGGGCCTGCCACGTTGCTGATCTTCTCCGTGGCAAGGCTCAAGGCGCCGCTGCCCAGTCCGTAGGCAAGCTGCTGGTTGTAGTTGGCCCCGGCCTGTCTGGCCCGCTGGGCGCTGCTTCCGGCGGAACGGGCCGTCATCAGGGCAAGACCGGATCCGGGGATCACGGCGCTGGCCGCAACATCCCCCGCCATCTGCACACCCTGAACGCCCAGATCCACGGCGAACTGGCCCACCGGCCCCAGCCCTTTCTTGGCCTGTGCCACATCCGTAGCGGAGCTTTGGGACAGACGGTCCGCTTTCTGATACGCCTTGTCCGCCACTGCCTTGTCGGATTTTTCCACAGACTGGGTATAACCCCGATGGGCGTCGATTTTCCGCTGGTTGGCAGCGATGTAGGTCTGGATTTTCTTCCGGTCTGCCGCCGTCAGGGCCTTGCCGTCCGCCCATTTGCCGTTACGGAGCATGGTATTGTAGTCCTTGATGGCCTGAATGGCCCCCATCTGCTCCCCGGCGGCATTGTTGTTGGCAATACGGGTGTTCAGATACCCGGCCCCCTCTGCCAGCACACCGCCCAGATTCGTAAAGGCGGAACCGGTAGACCTTGTTGCGCCGGTCACAATGTTTTTGACGCGGCTGGACGCATTGTTTTTGGCGCGGGTGGGGTCTGCCACAAATCCCTGCTGCTTTCCGGCGTCCGTGATGCTTTTCCGCCCACCGCCGGTGGACACCCACTGATTCTTGCTGGGGGTTTTCTGCGTTGTGGTGGGCTGGGAAACAGAAGATTTCCGTTTCCCATAAGCCACTAGATCGGGCATTTGCGTCGCATTTTTCTGGGGGGAGGTGGAACTCCCGGCGGTAGACTTTACTGATTTGTTTTTCCCATAAGCCACCAAATCGGGCATTTGAACTGCCATAGCACGCTCCTTATTTGAACATATTGGAAATTTCCTGCTGCTGTGCGGCGCTCAGACTATTCCAGTGACTTTTCAGGATGTTTTGTGCCCGCTGATAGCCGCCGCGATTCATATAATCAGAAATCGTCCGTTTCAATTCATCATAGCCCATAGAGTAACCGCTCTTCTGGCCCTTACTATACTTCGCCCATGCTTTGTCAGCCGTCAGACCGCCTGCGGCCTTCTTGGAGTTGGTGCCCCACTTGCCGTCAGCGGTCACGCCGTAGTATTTCTGAAGCTGCTTCACCTGCTCATTGGTGAGGCTGCCGTTGGAGTAGCTGCTTTTGCCGCTGCTCTTGCTGCCGGTTTTGGCAGTGCCGGTTGTCCCCGCCGTCAGCTTGCCGGTGCCGTACAGGGCATCATAAGACCCCTGACCGTAGTAATAATCGAAGGCGGAGATCACGTCATCCGTCACGATGCCGTTTTTCAGAGCAGACTGTACCTGACTGGCCGTTAAAATGGGCTTTGCGGTAGTCGTGGCGGCCGCTGCCGCCGTCTGCTTGACCGCCTGGTTCTGCTGTCGGACATATTCCTCATACAGGGCGTTTGCCAGCTCTGCGTTTCCGGTGGCCTGCGCCTCGGCAATGGCGTTTTGGTACTCCGTGTCCAGCTGGCTCCGCTGGAGGTCGATGGCCGCTGTCTTTTCCGCCTGCTCCCGGTCGATCTGGGAGAGGTTCTGCTGGAGCACAACGTCCTGTGCCAGCGCCGCCTGCCCGGTGGTGCCGGTGTTTAGGCCGTTGGCCACCGCCATCTCCTGAAATGCGCCCCGGCTCAGGGCGTTCTGGTTGGCCGCGCTGTTCCGGGCAATGTCATACATCGGGGCGATCTGCGCACGGCTGGCATCCAGGGTGGAGGTGTTCTTCTCATAGGCGGATTTCAGCGCTGCCAGCTCCGCCGCCACCTTCTGGGCGTACAGTTCCTTCAAATAGTTGCTGCCGTCTCCGATGTCATAGCTGGTTCCGATCTGACTGGTGGAATAGTTCCTGGTGGGGGTGCTGCCTGCCGCAATGTCCGTCACCCGCTGCTGACTGCCTGCCTGTGCGCCGCCGTTTGCGGCCAGATAATCCCCAAAGGACTGGACATTGCCGCTTGCCTGCGCGGCGGGGGAGGTGTCTGTGCCCATAAGATAGCGGTAATAGTCCAGTTCTGCGCTCTCCGGGCTGGTGGAAAGTCCCAGCTGTTTCCGGCGGTCATTCACGGCGGACAAGGCGCCGTTGTCTGTCACATAGCCGCTCTTGTCGATTGTGTAGCCATACCCAGCCCGGATGGCGTTTGCCGCCTGGTTGGCCTGGTCCCCGGTGATCTCGCCACGCTGGAGCTGCCCACGGATGGCCGAAATTTTTGCCCGGTCTAAAGCGGTCAGAATCTCATTATCCGTCCACGCGCCGCTCTTGCTATAGCTTCCATTCCCGGCGTTGATGTCCTGATGAGGGCTGTAGTCCGCTACGCCCTTAGACGCCTTGTAGGCATAGCCGTCATTGTCATAGAACACGGTGTAGCCGTTGGAAATAAGTGTGCGCCCGGCCAAATCTTGGCGGCGGCTCATATCAGGCCCTACCTGATAGGTCACACCGCCCTGCTTGTAGTTTTTCACCTCGGAGTTGCTGGTGGGCATCCCGTAAATGCCGCCGCCATTGTTGCTGCGGTCATACTCAATGCCAGCGTAATTGCCTTTACTGCTGCCGCTGGACCCGCCGGAGCTGCCGGAGCTGCCGCCGTAGGTCTGGCTGTAGGTCTTGTCGGAGCCGATCATGTTCGGCTCCTTGCCGCCGTAACGGTCATTGATCTTGTTCTGGCGCTCCTGGGTCAGCC
>CAKSVQ010000011.1 GCA_934504065.1 uncultured Dysosmobacter sp.
GCTCACAGTTGTTTGAGAGCTACACTCGCGACGGCTCAATGTAGCTTATGTATTGTGGCGACCGTCCGGGTCTCCACCGCAGGGGGCGCTTGTTACCAGCAGGCGCTCCTTGTACTATTATTATAGACATTCCCAGCGGCGTTTGTCAAATGAATTTTCCATGCTGTACTTTTGGGCGGCGGGGCGGATAGTTTGGGCGACGATCCGGTAAAATAGCGGTATTACCGTTTAGGGGAGGAAACCGTTATGCCGAAAAAGCCCGCCGTGACCCCGACGCTTATCCAGCGTTATCTTGCCGACCTGCGGGAGCAGGAACGCTCCGCCGCCACTTTGCAGAAGTACGCCCACGACTTGGGGGCGCTCTGCGCTCACCTTTGCGGCGGAGCGCTGACCAAGGCCGCGCTGATCGCGTGGAAGGAGCAGCTTGCCGGAAAATACGCCCCGGCCACGGTGAACTCTATGCTGACGGCCGCCAACGGCTATCTGCGCTTTTTCGGCTGGGGGACGCTGTGCGTCCGGCTTTTAAAGGTGCAGCGGGCATTGTTTGCGGACGAGAGCCGGGAACTGACCCGGGCGGAGTATGCCCGTCTGGTGCAGGCGGCCCAGCAGAAAAACAACGAGCGTCTTTCCCTCGTTATTCAGACGATTTGCGCCACGGGCATTCGAGTTTCCGAACTGCGGTTTATCACCGTGGAGGCCGTGCAGACTGGCCGGGCGGAGATCAGCAACAAGGGAAAGCGGCGCTATGTGTTTCTGCCGGAAAAGCTGCGAAAGCTGCTGAAGCAGTACGCTCGCACGCAAAAAAAGACCGCCGGGGCGGTGTTTACCACCCGGACGGGTAAGCCGCTGAACCGGAGCAATATCTGGCGGGATATGAAGGCCCTGTGCGAAAGCGCAGGCGTGGCGGAGGAAAAGGTGTTTCCCCACAGCCTGCGGCACCTGTTCGCCCGCACATTTTACAGTGTGGAAAAGGACTTGAGCCGCCTTGCGGACATCCTTGGCCATTCCAGCATCACCACCACCCGCATTTACACCGCCGAAAGCGGTGCGGTCCACGCCCGGCAGATTGGGCGGCTGGGGCTGGTGATCACATAATTTCTGTTCTGTTGTTGTTCTTGGGAATACTGTGTTACATACGGCACATTTATCCACAATTTTACACTGATTATACGCTTGTATTTGCCGCATTGCAATGGAAAGCATGAGAAAAAGGCAGAAATTTGTAAATTCTCCGTTTCTGTCTGTTTTTTTCATGCCCGTTTGAAAAAAATAACTATCTTATTTGCCAATAATAGGGTATAATAGACATTATATGACAACAGAACAGAAAATCTGTGGTATAGGCATTGCTGCGCGGCGCTGCGGGTGAGATAGAGAAGGAGAATCGACAATGCAGAAAAAGCGCATCCTGAGCCTGCTGTTGGCTGTGACAATTACCGTGACACTGCTGGCAGGCTGCGGCGGCAAGACCAGCACGGATACCGATAAGGACAGCGGGACGAACAGCGACCACCCGACCATCACCATGAACGCACCTTACCGCAACATGGTTACCTTTCTCAATCTGGTACACGAAAAGTATCCGGAGGTCAATTTGGAAATTACCCCGTATAACGGTGCCAACACAACATCCTACTTTAATGATATGCGCCGGGCAAACCAAATGCCTGATATTTATTTTTCCACTTTCTACGCTCCCGGGCGGTATAACGATGAAGAGCAGCTGCTGGACTTGTCCGCTTACGATTTCACCGGAAACTTTGTCCAGTCCCTGCTCAGGGAAGTGACCTATAGCGGTGCAGTCTATATGCTGCCGCTGGGCTACAATGCATTGGGTATCACCTACAATAAGACATTACTGGAAAAGAACGGCTGGACGCTTCCCACCAATTTGTCCGAAATGGAAGAATTGAAAACCAAGGTGGAGGATGCGGGCTATACCTTCTGCGCGGATATGCTCCAGTTCCCCGGCTATGGATTCCAGTATCTTTGCAATATTGCCGATACCAGTTTCCTCAGCTCTACGGAGGGAATTGCATGGCAAAACAAGTTCTTGAGTGGTGAAGCAAATGTTTCCGATACGCCTGAAATGGAGGAGAGCATTCGCCTGCTCCAGCGTTGGCGTGACATTGGTATTCTGAACGGAAACGGCACGCCTGATAATGACGGAGAAACCAAAAAGACGGTTGCAGAGGGCAAGACCCTGTTTATTCTGGGCAACAGCGTTGACTTTGGTATCGAATTGGGCGTAGATGACAAATACAGCCTGATGCCCTATCTCTCCGAAGATGGCAACCATAATGTCTTTATACTGAATGTCAGCCGCTATGTGGGGCTGAATAAGAGCCTCGGTGAAAAAGGCAGTGAGCAGAAGCTGACCGATGCCTTGAAGGTCATGGAGGTTCTCTCTACGGTAGAGGGACTGGAATCTCTGGAGCCTACTCAGAACAATTCTCGGTTGCTGCCCCTGAAAAACGCTACGGTGAGTGAGGGCACTGAGCTGGGAGGCCGAGATGAACGAGCACCTCTCCAAGCACCTCAACGAGGAAAAACTCCTCGGCACCATCAGCCGCTACCTTGCGGGAGGGCGGTAAGCACGGTCTCATTCCATGTCGGCGGCCGGGGATAATACCAGCTTGTGAAAAAAGCCTCGCAGAGTTTCACGTCCGCAGACGTGAAAGCAGTGAAATCTGTTTTCTGCCGCGACATGTGCGTGGCAGAAAACACTTTGCGCGGAGCGAGCGTCGAATTGGCCGCTTGCAGCGGCCAACCGAGGCGCAGAGCGCAGCGAAACCTTCTCGAAAAAGTGGCTTTGCCGCTTTTTCGAAAGTATAATGTATACACAAAGTTTGCTTGACAATCCTGCCGGATACCTTTATGATAGATTGCGTTTAGACGCAGGGAGTGCCTTGCAAATGCTCCGGCAGAGGACGGATTTTTCCACAATTTTCTAAAAAACGCGGGAAATTCGACAAAAATACGGCAGAAAAATGCCGAATCCTCTGACCGAAAGAACTGCCGGAGGGCGCATTTACCTGCCTGCGGATGGGGAAATGTCCCCGTCCGCAGGCGGTTTTCCATGTTTACAAAAGGAGGAACGAGACGTGGAGACGATCATCAGCCGTGCCAATCCCCTGTGCACCCACGTGCGCAAGCTCTCCGCCGACCGGGCCTACCGCCGCAAATGCGGGGAATTCCTCTGCGACAGCCCCAAGCTGCTGGAAGAGGCGCTTTTAAACGGTGCGCAGGTGCGCACCGTGGTGTGTACGCAGGACGCGGCACTGCCGCCGCTGCCGGAGGGGGTGCGCACGGTGTCCGTTCCGGCGGACGTGATGCGCTCGCTCTCCCCGGCCCAGACGCCGCAGGGAGTGTTGACGGTGTGCGCCATGGAGGCACGGCCCCTGCCGGAGATATTGCCGGGCAGGCGCTATGTGGTGCTGGACGGTGTGCAGGACCCCGGCAACGTGGGCACCATCCTCCGCACGGCGGATGCCTTCCACACCGACGGGATGCTGCTGGTGAACGGCTGCGCCGACCTGTATAATCCCAAAACCGTCCGGGCCACCATGGGCGCGGTGTTTCGCTGCCCGGTGTGGCGGTGCGGCGTGGGGGAGCTGCGGGACGTGCTTTCCCACAGCGCGATCCCCCTTTACGGCGCGGCCCTGCGGCACGACACGGTGGATGCGCGCACGCTGGACTATTCCCGCTGCGCCATTGCCATCGGCAGCGAGGGCCGGGGCCTTTCCGAGGCGGTGCTGGCGGTGTGCGGCCAGACGGCGCGCATCCCCATGAGCAGCCGCTGCGAATCCCTGAATGCCGCCATGGCGGCCACCGTGCTGCTGTGGGAAGCGGCCAGAAACGACTGAAGCGGGAGGAGGCGGAGCGGATGCCCGCATTGAAATACTGGGTGTGGCTGGCACAGCGCCGGGGTCTTGGCAATCAGGCTCGGCTGGCTCTGCTGCGCCATTTCGGCAGTCCCGAGGCGGTGTATTACGCCGACCGGGAGGAAGTGCTGCTCACCGGAGCGGTGAATCGGGAACAGGCGCAGGCGCTGAATCAGCGCTCTTTGGAGGAATGCGAGCGCATTCTGGAGGACTGCCAGCGCCTGGGGCTGCGCATCCTCACCATTCAGGACGCGGACTATCCCGGCAGACTGCAAAATATTTACGACCCGCCCTGCCTGCTGTATGTCAAGGGCCGCCTGCCCGCCATGGATGACGAGGCGGCGGTGGCCGTGGTGGGCACCCGGAAGTGCACGCCCTACGGCGTGGCCTGCGCGGAAAAACTGGGCTACGGCCTTGCGGGCGGCGGCGCGGTGGTCGTCAGCGGCCTTGCAAAGGGGATCGACGCCGCGGCCAGCCGGGGCGCGCTGCGCGCAGGCGGAAGGACCGTGGGCGTGGTGGGCAACGGACTGGACGTGACCTACCCCCGGGAAAGCCGCTATCTCTATGAGGACATTCCGGCTTCCGGCGCGCTCATCAGCGAGTACCCGCCGGGGACGGAGCCTGCGGCGGGGCATTTCCCCGCCCGCAACCGCATTCTCTCCGGGCTGTCGCTTGGCACACTGGTGGTGGAAGCGCCGCTGCGCAGCGGCGCGCTCATCACAGCGGAAACGGCACTGGAGCAGGGCCGTGACCTCTTCGCCGTGCCCGGTCCCATCGACGCGCCCAACAGCGAGGGCTGCAACCGATTGATCCATGACGGCGCAGTGCTGGTGATGGATGCCTGGGACGTGCTGGACGAGTATACCGGGCGCTTCCCGGACAAGCTGAAAGAGCGGGAGGCAAAGCGCCAGCCTGCCGCCATGGGCTATGAGGCGCGGCAGAGGACCGAGGCGAAGGCCGTGCCGCCCACGCTGGATGCGGTGGAAAACGGCCTGACGGACGACCAGATCACCCTGCTGCGGGTGCTGCCGGAGGAGGAGCCCATGCTGGTGGACGACCTGATCGACGCGGCGGGCATTCCCACCCGGCGGGTGCTCTCGGCGCTGACGCTGCTGGAAATGGAGCAGTGGGTGTGCCAGCACAGCGGAAAGCGCTATACCCGCACCGTGACGCTGCGGGAATCTTCTGAATAAATCGCGCGCTCCTACTGGGAGCGTTTGGAGGTAAGTATGGCAAATCACAGTCTGGTCATCGTGGAGTCTCCCGCGAAGGCAAAGACCATTGGAAAATATCTGGGCAAGGATTTCACCGTGAAGGCCTGCATGGGCCACCTGCGGGACCTGCCCAAAAGCAAGACCGGCGTGGATGTGGAAAACGACTTCGAGCCGATCTACAAGCCCATCAAGGGCAAGGAAGAGATCATCAGCGACCTGAAAAAGTCCGCCAAAGCGGCGGACACCGTGTATCTCGCAACCGACCCGGACCGGGAGGGCGAGGCCATTTCGTGGCACTTAAAGCAGCTTTTGAACCTGCCGGACGAAAAGACGAAGCGGGTTACCTTCAACGAGATCACCAAGAAGGTGGTGCAGGAGAGCATCCGCCAGCCCCGGGACATCGACCAGAATCTGGTGGACGCCCAGCAGGCCCGGCGCATTCTGGACCGTCTGGTGGGCTATGAGCTTTCCCCGCTGCTGTGGAAAAAGATCCGCCGGGGCCTTTCCGCGGGCCGGGTGCAGTCGGTGGCCACCCGGATGGTGGACGACCGGGAGCGGGAGATCGAGGCCTTCCAGCCGGAGGAATACTGGACGCTGGACGCCAACCTGACCGGAAACGATTTGAAAAAACTGCCCTTTGCCGCCCGCTATCACGGGAAGGACGGCAAAAAGGCCGAGCTCAAAAGCGAGGCGGAGGTGGACGCCGTCATCCATGAGACGGAAAACGGCGTGTTCACCGTGAAAAGCGTGAAGCGCACGGATAAGCAGCGCAGCCCCTCACCGCCCTTTACCACCTCCACCATGCAGCAGGAGGCCAGCCGCAAGCTCAGCATGACGCCCCGGCGCACCATGGCCATCGCCCAGCAGCTTTACGAGGGCGTGGACATCGAGGGCGAGGGCACCGTGGGCCTCATCACCTATATGCGTACCGACTCGCTGCGCATTTCGGAGGAAGCCATTGCCGCCACGAAGGAATTTATTCTCAGCCGCTACGGCGCGGCGTATTATCCCCCCAAGGCCAACCACTATAAGGCCAAGGCCAACGCGCAGGACGCCCACGAAGCCATCCGTCCCAGCAATGTGAACTGGACGCCGGAAATGCTGAAAAAGGACCTGACGGGCGAGCAGTACCGCCTGTACCGCCTGATCTGGAGCCGCTATGTGGCCTGCCAGATGGCCAACGCCGTGTATGACAGCGTGGCGGTGGAGATCGTCTCCGGTGGGCACAGCTTTCGCACCAGCTCCTCCAGTCTGAAATTCTCCGGCTATACCGCCGTGTATGAAGAGGGCAAGGACGACGACAAGGAGGAGAAGGAATCTCCCCTGCCTGCCCTGCAGGAGGGGGAGACGCTGACCCTGCGGGACTACTCCAAGGACCAGCACTTCACTCAGCCCCCCGCCCATTATACCGACGCCTCCCTCATCCGCGCCATGGAAGAGCAGGGCATCGGACGGCCCTCGACCTACGCGCCTACGGTGTCCACTATTCTGGACCGGGAATACGTCATCAAAGAGGGCAAATACCTGCACATCACCAACCTTGGCAGGGTGGTGACGGAGCTGATGAAGGATAAGTTCCCCGACATTGCCGACACCCGCTTCACCGCCCACATGGAGCAGAATCTGGACTCCGTGGAAGAGGGCAAGACCCCGTGGAAGGGCGTTTTGCGGGACTTCTACGGCGATTTTGAGGAGCACCTGAAAAAGGCTGAGCAGGACCTGGAGGGCGTGCGCATCAAGGTGCCCGACGAGGTCAGCGAGGAGATCTGCCCGGAGTGCGGGCGGAATCTGGTGGTCAAATCCGGTCGGTTCGGGCGGTTTCTGGCCTGCCCGGGGTATCCCGAGTGCAGCTTTACCATGCCGTTGGTGGTGGAGATGCCCGGCCGCTGCCCCAAGTGCGGCGGGCGGCTGATGAAGCGCACGGGCACCAGCAAAAAGACCAACAAGCAGTACACCTATTACTGCTGCGAGCACCTTAACAGCCGGGACGAGGCCAACAAGTGCGATTTCATGACGTGGGACGTTCCGGTGAAGGACGACTGCCCGGTCTGCGGCCATACCATGTTCAAAAAGGCGGGACGGGGCTTTAAAAAGCCGTTCTGCATCAATCCTGCATGCTCCAACTTCCTGCCGGAGGACAAGCGGGGCTATCCCAAGCCCGCCGCCAAGGCCGACGGGGAAACGGCGGATGCGCCGGAGAGCGCGGCGGAGGAGACCGAGAAGAAGCCCGCCGCTAAAAAGAGCGCGGCCACGAAGAAAACAACAGCCGCGAAAAAGACGGCGGCCGCGGCCAAAAAGCCTGCCGCCGCCAAGAAGACCGCGGCGAAGGCCACAGCGAAGAGCGCGGCAAAGAAAACCACAGCAAAGAAGCCTGCGGCGAAAAAGGCCGCAGTGAAAAAGCCCGCCGGAGAGACCGAGTGATCCGGCGGCACGGAAGGCGTTTGCCGTTTTTAAGGAGGATCGAGGGATGAGGAAGGTGACCGTCATCGGCGCGGGACTGGCCGGAAGCGAATGCGCGTGGCAGCTTGCCCAGCGGGGCGTGGATGTGACGCTGCGGGAGATGAAGCCGGAGAAAAAGACCCCCGCCCATGTGACAGATGATTTTGCGGAGCTTTGCTGCTCCAATTCCCTGCGCTCTGACCAGTTGGAAAACGCCGTGGGCCTTTTGAAAGAGGAACTGCGGCGGATGGGCAGCCTGATCCTCGCCTGTGCCGACGCCACCCGCGTGGAGGCGGGCGGCGCGCTGGCGGTGGACCGCCACGGCTTTGCCCGGATGGTGACGGAAAAGATCCGCAGCCACCCCCGCATCACGGTGGTGCCCGGCGAGGTGACGGACATCCCAGAGGGCGAGGTGGTCGTGGCCTCCGGCCCGCTGACCTCCGATGCGCTGGCTGAAAAGCTGCAGGCCCTGCTGGGCGAGGACAGCGACCTGCATTTTTACGACGCGGCGGCGCCGCTGGTGAGCGCCGAGAGCGTGGACATGGACAGGGCGTGGATGGGCTCCCGCTATAATAAGGGCGGCGAGGACTATGTGAACTGCCCCATGAACGAAGCGGAGTACGACGCCTTCTGGCAGGCCCTGACCACCGCGCAGGAGGCGGAGGTCCACGGCTTTGAGGACAGTCAGATCTTTGAGGGCTGCATGCCCGTGGAGGTCATGGCCCGCCGGGGACACGACACCCTGCTCTACGGTCCGCTGAAATCCCGGGGGCTGGACGATCCCCGCACGGGTCGCTGGCCCTATGCCGTGGTGCAGCTGCGGCGGGACAACGCCGACGGCACGGTCTATAATCTGGTGGGCTTTCAGACCCACCTGCGCTTTCCGGAGCAGCGGCGGGTGTTTTCCATGATCCCCGCCCTGCATGACGCGGAGTTTCTGCGCTACGGCGTGATGCACCGCAACACCTTTTTAAATTCCCCCCGCCTGCTGGACCGCTATTATCGGCTGAAAAGCCAGCCTCGCATCTCCTTTGCCGGGCAGATGACCGGGGTGGAGGGCTATGTGGAGTCCGCCGCCAGCGGCTTTCTGGTGGGGGTGGAGACCGCCCGCCGTCTGCGGGGGCAGGACCCGGTGGACTTCCCTCGGGAGACGGCGGTGGGCGCGCTGGGACTGTATATCTCCAACCAGTCCATTACCCAGTTCCAGCCCATGAATATCAACTTTGGCATTATTCCGCCGCTGGACCACCGGGTCAAGGGCAAGCGGAATAAGAACGCGGAGCTTTCCCAGCGCTCCCTTGCCATCATCGACCAGATCAAAGAGGAGGTTTTAGCGTGAAGATTATTGTGGATGCCATGGGCGGCGACAACGCCCCGCAGGCGGCCGTACAGGGTGCGCTGGACGCCCATAAGCGCTATGGCGTGGATATCTTGCTGGTGGGCCGCGCGGCGGATGTGCTGCGGGCTGTGCAGCGCTGCGGCGAAAAGACCCTGCCCTCCGGCGTGGAGCTGCGGGACGCCAGCGAGGTGGTAGAGATCGCCGACGACCCTGCCACTGCTTTTAAAATGAAGAAGGATTCCTCCCTGACGGTGGGACTGAACCTGCTGAAGGCCGGAGAGGGCGACGCCTTTGTCTCCGCCGGGTCCACCGGGGCGCTGCTGGCCGGGGCTACACTGCTGGTCAAGCGCATCCGGGGCATCCGCCGCGCCGCCATGGGCCCGGTGATCCCGGTGCTGGGCGGGCGCGCCGTGCTGTGCGACTGCGGCGCCAACGCCGAGTGCACGCCGGAGTACCTGATGCAGTTTGCCTACCTCGGCAATTACTACGCCAAGCGGGTGCTGGGGGTGAAAACGCCCCGGGTGGGTCTTTTGAACATCGGCGCGGAGGCGGAAAAGGGCGACACGCTGCGCCATGAGACCTACGCGCTGCTGGAAGAGGCCTCTCAGGCCGGGCGGCTGCACTTTGTGGGAAACATTGAGGCAAGCGACGTGATGCTGGGCGGCGCGGACGTGGTGGTGGCCGACGGCTTCACCGGAAACGTGATGCTCAAGAGTCTGGAGGGCACGGGAAAGTTCCTTGTCAAGGAGCTGAAGAAGGTGTTCCTCACCAACACCAAGGCCAAGCTGGCCGCCGCCATGGTCAAGGACGATCTGGGGAAGATGAAAAAGCTGATGGACCCCAGCGAGATCGGCGGCACGCCTTTCCTGGGGATTTCCAAGCCCGTCATCAAGGCCCACGGCTCTTCCGACGCCCGGGCCATCTGCAACGCGGTGCTGCGGGCGAAGGAGTATGCCGAAAGCGGCTTCATTGCCGATATTGAGGCCAATATCGACGCCATGAAGCTGGAGCGCCCGGCGGGAAAAGCGGCGGAGAGCTGATTTTCCCCCGCCGTGGCAAGGTACCCCCTTGACAGGGCGGGGTCTATGCCGTATGATTGCCTCAATAAACATACAGAATATCCTGTGAGGAGTGTTGACAATGTCGATCGAAGAGATTTTTCAGACGATGCAGCAGTTGGTGGCGGAGCAGTTCGCCATGGAGCCTGCCGAAGTGACGATGGAGACCTCGTTTGAAGAGGACCTGGGCGCGGATTCCGTGGATCTGGTGGAACTGGTCATGGCCATGGAGGAAGAGTTTGAAGTGGGCGAGGTGCAGGAGGAAGACCTGGGCAAGCTCAAGACCGTGGGCGACGCGGTGAACTACATCGCCGGAAAGCAGAAGTAAAGGATCAGCCCCGCCTGTGCGCGGGGTTTCCTTTTGGAGAGGATCATTATGCAGGAATTGGAGAAAAAACTGAATTATACCTTCCATAATCCCGCCCTGCTCAGCGAGGCGCTCAGCCACAGCTCCTATGCCAACGAGCACCGCGCCGCCGGGCTGAACAGCAACGAGCGGCTGGAGTTTCTGGGCGATTCCGTGCTGGGCTTTGTGACGGCGGAGTTTCTGTTTGTCCAGCACCCCAATCTGCCGGAGGGGGACCTGACCCGCATCCGGGCGGCGCTGGTGTGCGAGCAGAGCTTGCATGAGGTGGCGCAGAAGCTGGAGCTGGGCCGCTATTTGAAGCTGGGCCGGGGCGAGGAGAGCGGCGGTGGCCGCACCCGCACCTCCATTCTGGCCGATGCCACGGAGGCCGTGTTCGCCGCCGTGTATCTGGACGGCGGCATCGGTGCGGCATCCGCCCTGATCCATCGGCTGCTGCTGGACGCGGAGAAGGAAGAGGTGGTGGAAGAGCGCCGCCGGGACTATAAGACCGCCCTGCAGGAGCTGGTGCAGCGGCAGGCGGGGCAGGAGCTCTCTTACCGCATGGCCGGGGAGTCCGGGCCGGACCACGCCAAGGTCTTTTCGGCAGAGGTGCTGCTCAACGGCACTGTGGCGGGCGTTGGCTCCGGCCACAGCAAAAAGGAAGCCGAGCAGTCCGCAGCCAGAGCGGCCCTTGCCAAGCTGGACAGAAAGTGACCATACGCGATCGATACATGGAAACGGAAAACGCTTTTCAGCGTTTTCCGTTTTTTATGCGGAAGTGGGGATATATGACTGGAATTTTTCCCGCGGCCATGCTATACTTTTACAAGATATGCAACTTGAAGAAATAAGGAGCGTGAGCGTTTTGACGTTATTTTCATCCATTTTGCTGGGCGTGATCCAGGGTGTGGCGGAGTTTTTGCCCATTTCCAGCTCCGGCCATCTGGCCATTGCCGAGCACCTGCTGGGGATGTCCGGCGCGTCTGACATTCCAGAATTTTTTGACGTGCTGCTGCATCTGGGTACATTATTGGCGGTGTTCGTGGCCTATTGGAGCGACATCCGGGATATGATCCTTGAGTTTTTCCGGGGAGTGAGCGACGTGGCCCACCACGCAACCCCCGACCCCATGCCCCCCGCCCGGCGGATGATTTTGCTTATCATCGTGGGCACGCTGCCCCTTTTCGCCGTCCTTCCGGTGAAGCGCAAGGTGGAGGGGCTGGCCGACAATATGTATTTCGTGGCAGGCGCGTTGATCGTGACGGGCTTTATGCTCTTTGCCAGCGACCGGGTGAAAAAGGGCCGCACGCGGGAGCTTGGCGCCAAGCTGACGGACGCGCTGCTGGTGGGCGTGGGGCAGGCCATTGCCACCTGCCCCGGCATTTCCCGCTCCGGCACCACTATCACCGTGGGCAGCTTTGTGGGCTTTGAGCGCAAGTTTGCCGTGCGCTATTCCTTCCTGATGTCCATCCCCGCCATTCTGGGGGCCAACCTGCTCAGCCTGAAGGACGCAATGGAGGCCGGGATCGTGTGGGGAGACGTTCCGGTATATCTGGTGGGCGTGGCGGTGGCCGCGCTGGTGGGCTATGCCTGCATCCGCCTTTTAAAAATGATCGCCGACAAGGGCAAGTTCGGCTTCTTTGCCTATTACTGCTGGATCGCCGGAACGATCACCCTGATTCTGACCATTCTCCAGTAACGACCATCGGAGGTATTGACCGTGGCTGACACGACACAAAAGAAATCCACAAGATCTGCATCCACCCGCTCTGCCGCCGGGAAAAAGAGCGGTTCCTCCCGGGCAAAGCAGCCGCCCCAGCCCCAGAAGCGGCCCATCCGCCGGGAGGTGTGGGGCTGCGTGCTGGCGCTGCTGGCGCTGTGCACCGTGGTGAGCTATTTCGGGGTATCTGCCCTGTTTCTGGACTGGTTTGCGACGCTGCTCAAGGGGCTGTTTGGCTACGGCTATTGGGTGGTGGCCCCGGCTATGGTCCTGGCCTCGGCAACGCTTTTATTCCACCGTGGCCGCCCTGTCACAGCGCGGGTGACGGCTTCGCTGCTGCTTCCGCTGGTGTTCGGCACGCTGGGGCACATTCTGCTGTGCAAGGAGGCGTTTGTCTCCTCTCTTGGCGTGGTGCCGCTGCTGTGGACCACGGGCAACGCCCTGACCTCCGGCGGCGTGGTCTCCGGCGCGCTGGCCATCGGCTCGGTGGCGGTCATTGCCGCGCCCACCTCCATCGCGCTGTTCAGTGCGGTGTTCGTGCTTCTGGCGGTGATCTCCGGGCGGTGGATCGTCCGGGCCATTGCGGCAAAGCGCAGGGAGCGGCCCCGGTATGAATACGAGGAGGAGCCGGAGTTGCCGGAGGAGGACGAGACGCCCAAGCGCCGCCAGCAGGCGCGGGCCCATCCGCAGATCGACATTCCGCTGGACGGCGAAGAGCCGCCCGCCCCGCCGGAGAGAAAAGAGCGGGAGGGCCGCTTTACCAGCTTCTTCCGTCATAAGTCTGACCGACAGAAGACACCCGCGCAGGTGCTGACGGAGGAGGAAAAGACCCCGGCCATCCCGGATGGGGACCGTCCGGTGGCCGCTGCCTTTACCGCGTCTGCCGCTCCGGCTCCCGCGCCGCTTCCGGTGACGGAGCCGCCCGCGCCCACCGCAGAACAGCCCCTCCGGGCGGAGAAACGGGAGAGCGCCCCGGTCCCCGCTCCCCTTGCGGCAGAGCCCGCCGCAGTGGAGCCTGCCCCCGCGAAGAAGGAAAAGGTCACGCTGGCCCGGGAGGTGGCGGCGCAGACCGCCGCTGTCACGGCGGAGATCGAGGAAAAGCTGGCCGGAGAGGAAGAGGGCTACGAATTCCCGCCCATCACGCTGCTGCATGAGGGCGAGGGGGAAAACCACATCGAGGCCGGTGCGGAGCTGCGCAACAACTCCCGCCGTCTGGCCGAGACGCTGTCCAGCTTCGGCGTGGACGCGACCCCCGGCGATGTGATCCACGGCCCATCGGTCACCCGGTATGAGTTCACACTGGATCAGGGCGTGAAGCTCTCCAAGATCACCAACCTGCAAGACGACATCGCACTGGCGCTGGGCGCCAGCGGTGTGCGCATCGCCCCCATTCCCGATAAGATCTCCGTGGTGGGCATCGAGGTGCCCAACAAGCACGTGACCCCCGTGCTGATCCGGGACGTGATCGATTCCCGGGACTTCAAAGAGCACAAGTCCAAAACGGCCTTTGCACTGGGACGGGATATTGCAGGACGCAACGTGATCGGCAACATTGAAAAGCTGCCCCACGTGCTGATCGCGGGCACCACGGGCTCCGGTAAGTCCGTGTGCACCAACTCCCTGATCATCAGCCTGCTGTATAAGTCCACACCCGACGAGGTGCGCTTTATCATGGTGGACCCCAAAATGGTGGAATTGGCCCCCTATAACGGCATTCCCCATCTGCTGATCCCGGTGGTGACCGACCCCAAGAAGGCTGCGGGCGCCTTACAGTGGGCGGTGTTCGAGATGATGAAGCGCTATAAGACCTTCTCTGAAAACGGCGTGAAAAAGCTGGAGGAGTTCAACAAGCTGGCCCGGGCAACAGAGGGTATGGAAACGCTGCCAAGCGTGGTGGTGGTCATCGACGAGCTGGCCGACTTGATGCTGGTGGCGGCCAAGGAAGTGGAAGAATCCATCTGCCGTGTGGCGCAGATGGGCCGCGCCGCAGGCGTGCATCTGGTCATTGCCACCCAGCGTCCCTCTGCCGATGTTATCACCGGATTGATGAAGGCCAACATCCCCAGCCGCATTGCCTTTGCGGTGGCTTCCTCGCTGGAATCCCGCATCATTCTGGACAATACCGGAGCGGAGAAGCTGGTGGGCAAGGGCGACATGCTCTACGCGCCGCTGGGCGGCGGCAAGCCCACCCGCGTGCAGGGCTGCTTTATTTCCCCGGAGGAGATCGAGCAGGTGGTGGAATTTGTCAAGCGCACTGGCGAGGCCAACTATTCCGACGAGGTCATCGCCAAGATCGAAGAGTCCGTGCAGGAAAAGGAAAAGGGCGGCGGTAAGGCCGCTCCCGCGGCCGACCCCGGTGAGGACGAGGGCGACGAGCTGCTGCCTGCCGCCGTGGATGTGGTGCTGGAGACCGGACAGGCTTCCGTTTCCATGCTGCAGCGCAGGCTGAAGCTGGGCTACTCCCGGGCGGCCCGTCTGGTGGACCAGATGGAGGATCGGGGGATCGTGGGGCCCTTTGAGGGCTCGAAGCCCCGGCAGCTTCTCATCACCCGTGCCCAGTGGCAGGAAATGCAGATGGGCGGCGCGGAGCCCGGCGGCGCGGAAGCACCCGCTTCCGGGGAAGAGGCGTGAAACTTGCCCGCCCCCACTTGACAAAACCGCACAAAGCGGTATAATAATTAAAAGCGAGGATGAAGAGAGCTTTTCAAAACAGGTTTTCAGTGAGAGGGAAACAGTGCAAACCCTCAGCCCACGCTGGAAAGCAGCCACTTCGGAGCGGTCCGCGACGAGCGGAACGGGTCATTCCCGTTATGGAATGGTATGAGATGTTCTTCCGCCGGAGGAACAGATCAGGGTGGTACCGCGATGAGACTCATTCGCCCCTGACAAGTTGTCAGGGGCGTTTTTATTTTAGCTTGGGAGGAAGAACGATGAAATTTTCAAAAAAGATCGAGGCTTGCAGCCTTTCCCCGATACGCAAATTCCATCCGTATGTGGTCGCAGCAGAGGCCAAGGGCCGCAAGGTGCTGCACCTGAACATCGGTCAGCCGGACATTGAGACGCCGAAGGCGTTTTTCGACGCGGTGCGCAATTTCGGCGAGTCCGTGCTGGCCTATGCCCCCTCCCCCGGCGTGAACAGCTATGTGGAGGCTGTCCGGGATTACTACACGGGCATGGGCTATCCCATTTCCGATGAGGATATTCTGGCGACCTACGGCGGCAGCGAGGCTTTGCAGATCATTTTCTCCTGCATTTTGGACGAGGGGGACGAGGTGCTGGCGCCGGAGCCCTACTATCCCAACTATGATACCTTTGTCCGGGTCACCGGGGCCACCATCCGGCCCATTCCCACCTCTGCGGAGGAGGGCTATCACTTTGCAAGCCGCGAGCAGATCGAGCCGCTGATCAACGAGCATACCCGGGCCATTCTGATGACCAATCCCGGCAACCCCACCGGCGTGGTGCTGCGGCCGGAGGAGCGGCGGCTGATGGCGGACATCGCCAGAGAACATGATCTGTTCCTCATCAGCGACGAAGTCTACCGCGAGCTGGTCTACACGGGCAAGCCCTCTTCCATGCTGGAATTTGAGGATGCGGCGGAAAACGTGGTGGTAGTGGACTCCGTTTCCAAGCGTTTTTCCGCCACAGGCTCCCGGGTGGGCGTGGTGGTCTCCCGCAACCATGAGCTGATGGAGCAGGCCATGAAGATCTGTCAGGGCCGCCTGTGCGCCGCCACGCTGGATCAGGTGGGCGCCGCCGCGCTGTACCGCTCCATGACCCCGGCGTATTACGAGGACCTGCGGGCGGAGTATCAGCGCCGTCGGGACGCGGTAGTCGAGGGCCTTTCCAAGATCCCCGGCGTGCGGTTCAATTCCCCGGAGGGTGCGTTTTACCTGATGGTAACGCTCCCGGTGGACGACGCGGAGAAGCTGCAATGCTTCCTGCTGGAGGAGTTTGAGGACCACGGCGAGACTGTGATGTATGCCCCCGGCGAGGGCTTTTACGCAACACCCGGCAAGGGCCGCAGCGAAATTCGCATTGCCTATGTGACCAATCCCGACGAGCTGCGCCGTGCGGTGGAGTTGCTGGGGCTGGGCATTGCGGCATACCAGAGAAAGAAGGGCTGAAGATGATCCGTCATATCGTCATGTGGAAGTTCCGTACCGGAACGGAAAAGGAGCAGACCGCGTTTCTAGAGGGCCTGAAGAGCCTGCAGGGGGTCATCCCCCAGCTGCTGCGCTCGGAGGTGGCTGTAAACGTGGGGCAGGGGAATTACGACGCCGTGCTGGTCAGCGACTTTGAAAGCCTTGATGCGCTGGAGACCTATAAAAATGATCCCCGTCATCAGGCGGTGTCTGCCTTGTGCCAGTCCATCCGGGAAGACCGGGTAGCCGTGGACTACGAGGTGGAAGTCTGAAAAAATCGAAACAGGCTGTCAAAAAAGTCCATATGGGCTTTTTTGACAGCCTGATGGTTTTCTTTTTCGACAGGGATTCCCTTTTTGCAGGAATATCCTACTTGACAAATGGGAAATAATATGGTATTTCTATATCATAGTAAAAAGATAGGAAATGGAGGAATACCATGAACGTTTATGCCGATAACGCCGCAACCACCGCTGTCAGCGATGCGGCTCTTCAGGCAATGCTGCCCTGTTTTCAGGAGTTTTACGGGAATCCTTCCAGCTTGCACACGCCGGGTCAGCGTGCTGCGGAAAAGCTGGCGGCAGCCCGCGAGACATTTGCGAAATATCTGAATGCCGATCCCCGGGAGATCACCTTTACCTCCGGCGGCAGCGAGGCGGACAATCAGGCACTGCGCTCCGCCGCCGTGCTGGGCGCCCGCAAGGGGAAGAAGCACATTATTTCCACCAAGTTTGAGCACCATGCCATTCTCCACACCCTGCAGGCGCTGGAGAAGGAGGGCTATGAGGTCACGCTGCTGGACATCCCGCCGGACGGCGTGGTGACGGCGGAGCAGGTGAAGGCGGCCATCCGACCGGACACCTGTCTTGTCACCGTGATGTTTGCCAACAACGAGATCGGCACCATCCTGCCCATCGCCGAGATAGGGGAGGTGTGCCATGAAGCTGGCGTGCTCTTCCACACCGACGCGGTGCAGGCCGCCGGGCATCTGGCCATCGACGTGCAGGCCATGCATATTGATATGCTGTCCCTTTCCGCTCACAAGTTCCATGGCCCCAAGGGCGTGGGTGTGCTGTATGCCCGCCGGGGCATTGCGCTGACCAACGTGATCTACGGCGGCGCGCAGGAGCGGGGCAAACGGGCCGGGACGGAGAACATCCCCGGCATCTGTGGTGCGGCAGCGGCCTTTGAAGAGGCCTGCACCCACATGGAGAAAAACGCCGCCCACCTGACCCCCCTGCGGGACAAGCTGATCGCGGGACTGACCGCCATTCCCCACACCGTGCTCAACGGCGACGCCAAGCGCCGCCTGCCCGGCAACGTCAATGTCTGCTTTGAGGGCATCGAGGGCGAGTCTCTGCTGCTGATGCTGGATGCCAAGGGCATTTCGGCTTCCTCCGGCAGTGCCTGCACTTCCGGCTCTCTGGATCCCAGCCATGTGCTGCTGGCGCTGGGCCGTCCCCATGAGGTGGCCCACGGCTCCCTGCGTCTGAGCCTGTGCGAATATAACACGGCGGAAGAAATTGACTATATATTGAGCGAATTGCCCGGTATTGTGTCCTATTTACGGAATATGTCCCCGGTGTGGGACGAGCTTGAGAAGGGCGAAAAGCCCCACCTGATCTGAAAGGAGTTATTCACAATGGCATTGTATAGCGATAAAGTGATGGATCATTTCCAGCATCCCCGGAACGTGGGCAAGATGGAGGACGCCGACGGCATCGGCGAGGTGGGCAACGCCAAGTGCGGCGACATCATGCGGATGTATATCAAGGTCGATCCGGAAAAGCAGGTCATCACGGATGTAAAGTTCAACACCTTTGGCTGCGGCAGCGCCATTGCCACCAGCTCCATGGCCACGGAGCTCATCAAGGGCAAGCCCATCAGCGAAGCGCTGGCCCTGAGCAACAAGGCTGTGGTGGAAGCGCTGGACGGTCTGCCCGCCCAGAAGATCCACTGCTCTGTGCTGGCGGAGGAAGCCGTGCGCGCCGCGGTGAAGGATTACTACGACCGCAACAACATTCCCTACGGCGATGAGTTGAAGGAGTGCGACGGCCACTGCGAATCCTGCGGCATCGAGCACTAAGCGCAAATAAAAAAGCGTGCTGTTCCAACAAGAACAGCACGTTTTTTTATTCAGACTTTGCAAAAAGGTCCGCTTTGCGGCAGGTGCCGCCTTCCGTCAGGCCCAGCGCGTTTATCCGGGGCTCTGGAATGTCCAGCGAGAAGCGAACACCGTCCGCGTCCTGACACAGCAGCCACAGCGGCGCGGGCTCCCGGTGCTCCTCACAGCCAAAGTCTCCGTCCTCAATGCGCAGCACACAGGTATCGTCTTCCGGCGCGGCGGCGATGCGCAGGGCGGCTTCCTCCTTCGTCAGCTTCATGGCAGAAACTCCGGGCCGAAGCTGTCCGGCAGAAGCTGGGAAAGGCGGTAAGAGGCCGCTTCCCCCGCGCCATTGAGACAGACGACCTCCAGATCCGGGGCAAATTCCCGCAGCACCTGTCGGCACACGCCGCAGGGCACGCAGAAGCCCGCACTCTTCCCGGCGATCACAATGCGCCGGAAGTCCCGCCGCCCCTCGCTGACGGCTTTGGCCACGGCGGTGCGCTCGGCGCAGATGCCGGGGGAATAGGCGGCGTTTTCAATGTTGCATCCGGTGAACACCGTGCCGTCGCTGCACTCCAGAGCCGCCCCCACCGGAAAGTGGGAATATGGGCAGTAGGCCCGGTCCAGCATGGCGCGGGCGGTTTGCTTCAGTTCATTCAGTTCCATAGGTCCCTCCCCTTTCACGCCTTTGGCGTCCACTTCACGCCCCGGTCCGGGCGGACAGTGAGGTCGATGATGTCCCGGGCGTCATAGAACTGGCTGTACCAGCCAATTACCTTGTCGCTGCCGCGCAGCGTGGTCCCGTCGGGGTGGAGACGGTCGCAGATCACGGCGCAGATGTCCGATTTGATCTTGGAGTAAGAGCTGATGCCCACGGACGCGAACACCCGGAAGCCCTGACTTTGGAGATACTGGAAGATGGGTCCGGTCTGCTGCACATCGTCGCCGTCCGGCCGGGCGCCGTGGGGATAGTAGAGAATGGGAGTGGGACCCACCAGACTGCCCACCTCGTCCAGCCACCGCTGGGTATCCTCCTTCACCGTTTCCAGAGACTTCTTGGAAAGGTTGATGTGGCCCCATGTGTGGCTGCCGAAGGTCCATCTGGTGCGCTTGAGTTCCGCCACGATGGGCTTCACGGCCTCCCGCTCCTTTTGGCGGTTGGCCTCCTGCTCGTCGGTCCAGCTCTGGGTGTCGGTGGCGGTGCGGTAGCCCAGAATGCCCTGATAGCCCGTCAGGCTCAGGCTGCCCTTGGCACCGAAGGGGGAGAAATCCGGGTGCTCCCGGACGAATTTATCCAGAATAGTGATGGCGTCCAGATCCTGCGAGACCACCTCGCTGCCCTGCGGGTCCTTGCCCCAGCTCCAGATCAGGCCGTCGTCCCCGAGAATGAGCTTATAGGTGAAGCCGTCTTTGAGCATGTAGTCATAATAGTTCACGTCGTCGTAAGAGAGGATCAGGGGCTTTTTGCCCTCCGGGATGTAGAGGGTGTTGCGCACCATTCTGCTTTGGCCGTTCTCATCGGTGGTTTCGCTCCACACGTCGTTGATGTCCACCAGAATGTAGCCCCGGTCATATACGCTTTGCAGGATCTTGTTGTATTCGTCCACGGTGACCATCCAGTCGTCAATGCCGTCGGCCTGCGCGTCGCCGTCAAAGGCCAGCTCCGGGTAGGCCACGATGGGGTGGAAGAACAGGTGCTCCACAATGCCGTCCCACGCCACGTAATTCACGCCGTCCACCGTGCCCCGGTTTTCCGTGGGGGAGGAGATGACGTAAGGCTCCGGTTCCGGAACCTCCGGCTCCGCAGGCCCTGCGGGTTCCGGCGTTTCGGCAGAGGGGCTTTCCGGCTGTTCACCGGAGGGGGTGGAAGAGCCGCCGCAGGCGGACAGGGACAGCAGCATCAGACAAAGAAGCAGCAGGGCAGTCAATCGGCGCATAATCAGAAGTCCTTTCCAGTCGTTTTTTCTCTGTTACCCAGTATAGCAGGTCAGACGTGGAAAGCAAACAACAAAACAATAACAAAAACGAATGGTCAGCCTTTTGAAAAGTAACGGAGCTGCTTTTCAAAAGACTGACCAATCTTCATTTTTTGTCGCCGGGCCGGAAGAGCAGGGCCATGCAGACGGCAAACACCACCGCCGCGGCGATGCCTCCGGCCGTGGCGGTGAGGCCTCCGGTAAAGACCCCCAGCCATCCCTTTTCCGCCACGGCTTTTCCCACACCCTTGGCAAGGCTGTGGCCAAAGCCCGTCAGGGGGACGGTGGCTCCCGCGCCGCCCCAGTCGGCAATGGGCTGATACACTCCCAGCGCGCTGAGCAGCACGCCCACGACCACATAGCCCGTCAGGATGCGGGCGGGGGTGAGTTGGGTCTTGTCGATAAGAATCTGCCCGGCGGCGCAGAGCAGGCCGCCGCAGAGAAAGGCGTTGAAGTATTCCATGGGAAACCCTCCGCTGATCGTGATAGTAGCAGTATGCCGCGATAGCGGTGGGTTATGCACAGGATGTTGAAAAAACCGGGGGCCGCCTGAAAAAGGACGGCCCCCGGAAAAGAAGGGAAGCGGATTTAAAGGGCCTCATCCTGCAAGGCATCGTACCCCTGCTCGCCTGTGCGGACCTTTACCACGTTTTCCACATGGGAGATGAAGATCTTGCCGTCGCCGATGTTCCCGGTATAGAGTACCCGGCGTGCGGTGTTGACCACCGTTTCCACGGGGACCTTGCTCACGACAATGGAGACCTGCAAACTGGGCAGCATGGTGGCCTCCACCTTGGCGCCGCGGAAATACCCCTCGGTTTTGCCCCGCTGTTCGCCGCAGCCCATCACATTGGCGGCGGTCATTCCGGTGATGCCGATGTCGAACATGGCACGCTTCAGCGCGTCGAAGCGCTCCATTTTGCAGATAATGTCGATCCTGGTCAGCTTCACGCCGCCCATCGGTGCGGCAGGAGCGGCCGCTTCCACGGGGACTGCTTCACGCAGCGGCACGGGGCCGACAGGAGTGGCTGCCGGGTCGGCGGGGGTGTCGTCATAGACAAAGGCAAAGCCGCCGTAAGCGGAGGGCAGGCCGTGCTCGGTAATGTCCAGCCCCTTGACCTCTTCTTCCACAGAGACCCGCAGACCGATGGTGCTTTTGAGAAGGAGAAATACCACGGTGATGGTCACGGCGGCCCACAGCGCGGTGGCCGCAACGCCCAGACACTGGATCAGGAAGAAGTGGAATCCTCCGCCGTAAAACACGCCGCCGTCCACGGCAAAGAGCCCGGTGAGCAGTGTGCCTGCCGCGCCGCAGACGCCGTGCACCGAGATGGCGCCCACGGGATCGTCGATTTTAACCACGGCGTCGAAAAAGTTCACGGAGATGGGAAGCAGGAATCCTGCCGCCACGCCGATGACCGCCGCCCCCACGGGGGAGACCACGTCGCATCCGGCAGTGATGGCCACCAGCCCGGCCAGCGCGGCGTTGAGGGTCATGCCCACATCGGGCTTGTGATAGCGCAGCCACGTATACAGCATGGTCACGCAGCAGGCCACGGCGGCGGCCAGATTGGTGTTGACAAAAATCAGTCCTGCGGAGATCATGGCCTCGTCGCTGTCCATGGCCACGGTGGAGCAGCCGTTAAAGCCGAACCAGCAGAACCAGAGAATGAATACGCCCAGCGCACCCAAAGACAGGTTGTGGCCGATGATGGCGCGGGGATGTCCCTCCTGATCGTATTTACCGATGCGGGGGCCGAGGATGGCCGCGCCGATGCAGGCGCACACGCCGCCCACCATGTGCACGGCGGTGGAGCCTGCGAAATCGTGAAAGCCCAGCTGACTCAGCCAGCCGCCGCCCCAGATCCAGTGACCGGAGACAGGATAGATAAACGCGGAGATGCAGAAGGAATACAGGCAGTAAGAGACGAACTTGGTGCGTTCGGCCATGGAGCCGGAGACAATGGTGGCCGAGGTGGCGCAGAAGACCGTCTGGAAGATCAGGTAGGCAAACAGCGGCACTCCGGCAGGCAGCACACTTTCATAGCTGCCCCGGACAAAGGGATCAAAGCCGCCGATCAGCGCGCCTGCGCCGCCGAACATCAGCCCAAAGCCAAGGATCCAGTAGGTGGGAGTGCCGATACAAAAGTCCATCAGATTTTTCATCAGAATGTTGCCTGTGTTTTTGGCCCGGGTGAAACCCGCTTCGCACATGGCGAATCCGGCCTGCATGAAAAACACCAGTGCCGCGCCCAGTAAGACCCAAACCGTGTTGACTGCTGTATACATATCGTTTCCTCCTTTTCACACAAAAAGGCAAGGACGCCGAGAGAACGTGTCTCTCAGGCGCCCTTGCCTTACGTTGGTAAAAATTTACCATGGGGAAAGCGGTTCCGTCAATGGGCGGATTCGACAAGGAGTTTGTGATATGAACAAAAAACTTCTGAAAAATTAGACAGATTCACGGAAATCAGTCCTGGCCGGGGACCTTGGGCAGGTTGGCGAAGCTGGCTTCCAACTCGGCGTCGGTGGGGACATAGTCGTTCATTTCGCCGTTGTGGAACTTCTCATAGGCCACCATGTCGAAGTATCCGGTTCCGGTGAGGCCGAAGACGATGGTCTTTTCCTCGCCCGTCTCCTTGCACTTGAGGGCTTCGTCAATGGCAATGCGGATGGCGTGGCTGGATTCCGGCGCGGGGAGGATGCCCTCCACCCGGGCGAAATACTCCGCCGCCTCAAAGACCTTGGTCTGCTCCACGCTGGTGGCTTCCATATACCCGTCGTGATAAAGCTGGGAGAGGATGCTGCTCATGCCGTGATACCGCAGGCCGCCGGCGTGGTTGGGGGAGGGGATGAAGCCGCTGCCCAGCGTGTACATCTTGGCCAGCGGGCAGACCATGCCGGTGTCGCAGAAGTCATAGGCGAACTTGCCGCGGGTGAAGCTGGGGCAGGAGGCAGGCTCCACGGCGATGATGCGGTAATCCTTTTCACCCCGGAGCTTTTCGCCCATGAAGGGGGAGATCAGGCCGCCGAGGTTGCTGCCGCCGCCTGCGCAGCCGATGATGATGTCCGGCACAATGCCGTATTTGTCCAGCGCGGCCTTCGTCTCAAGGCCAATCACGCTCTGGTGCAGCAGTACCTGATTCAAAACGCTGCCCAGCACATAACGGTAGCCGGGCGTGGTGGTGGCGACCTCCACGGCCTCGGAGATGGCGCAGCCGAGGGAGCCAGTGGTGCCGGGATGCTCCTGCAGAATTTTCCGGCCGATGGCGGTGGTCTCAGAGGGAGAGGGGGTGACGGATGCGCCGTAGGTGCGCATGACCTCCCGGCGGAAGGGCTTCTGCTCGTAGCTGACTTTCACCATATACACCTTGCAGTCCAGTCCCAGATAGGCGCAGGCCATGCTCAGCGCCGTGCCCCACTGGCCGGCTCCGGTCTCGGTGGTCACGCCCTTGAGGCCCTGCTGCTTGGCGTAATAGGCCTGTGCGATGGCGGAGTTGAGCTTGTGGGAACCGGAGGTATTGTTGCCCTCGAACTTATAGTAGATTTTTGCGGGAGTCTGGAGCTTTTCCTCCAGACAGTAGGCCCGCACCAGCGGAGAGGGACGGTACATTCTGTAAAAGTCCCGAATTTCCTGAGGGATGGGGATATAGGCATCGTCGTTGTCCAGCTCCTGCCGGATCAGCTCGTCGCAGAACACGGGGCGCAGGTCGTCAAAGCCCATGGGCTCTCCGGTGCCGGGATTGAGCAGAGGGGCGGGCTTGACTTTCATGTCGGCCCGGACATTGTACCAGGCTTTGGGCATTTCCTCTTCAGAGAGGTAAATTTTGTAGGGGATGTTGTTCTTTTCAGCCATGGTGGTTTCTCCTTTCATAGCACATGGACGGCCCATATCGGGGAAAAGGCATCAAAAAAAGACCTTTCTCCACAAAAGAGCCTGTTGATAGGTTCCTTTGGGACAAAAGTCTGAAGCTTCTGCGGTGCCACCCAAATTGACGGCCAAAGCCGTCCTCTCGGCGACGTGCCAACACACGCCTTTCCCGGTAACGGGGGAAAACTCCGTCGGCACTTACTGAGAAAAATTCCGTTCAGCCCGCCCTCCGCAGTCCATTCGGCAAAGGCGTTTCTGCCGCCATCCCACCATCGGCGGCTCTCTAAGAGAAACCCGCAAAGCCTACTCGTCTGCGTCACTGGTTTGTTCTTTTGAACTTGGGGCAAGTGTACGCCTCTTCCGCGGCGTTGTCAAGGGTGAAAAATAATTTTTTGCATAGTGCATAAAAATGGCGATAATTTTAGCCAGATTTTCTCGGAAATAATAAAACCCCGTGGAAGAGTTTGGCCTTCCACGGGGCTTGGGGCGAGTTATCGCTGATACTCGAATTCAAAGTCATACAGGGAAACGGTGTCGCCGTCCTGAATGCCCATCTCTTCCAGCTTCTGATAAAGGCCGGATTCCCGCAGGGACTTGTCGAACCACATCCGGCTCTCGTAGTCCTTGAAGTTCACGTTGCCCATCAGGCGCTGGAGCCACGGGCCTTCCACCAGCCATGTGCCGTCGTCGGCGCGGCGGATGTCCAGCGGGGCGGAGGTGTCGATCACCGGAGGCTTGGGCACATACTCCGGCTCGTATACCGTGACAGGGGGCAGGGTAGAGAGCTTTTCGGCGATCTTGCCCACCAGCTCCCGGGTGCCCTGATGGGCGGCGGCGGAGATCTCCAGCAGGGGATAGCCCTTGCCCTCCACATGGGCGCGCAGGCGGGTCAGATTTTCTTCGTCCTCACAGATGTCCACCTTGTTGGCGCACACGATCTGGGGGCGGTGGGCCAGCTCCGGACTGTACTGCTGAAGCTCTTCGTTGATGGCGTCAAAATCCGCCACGGGGTCGCGGCCCTCGCTGCCGGAAACGTCCACCACATGCACCAGCAGGCGGCAGCGGTCGATGTGGCGCAGGAAGTCGTGGCCAAGGCCCGCGCCCTCGCTGGCGCCTTCAATAATGCCGGGAATATCGGCCATGACGAAAGAAACGCCGTCCTCCACCCACACCACGCCCAGATTGGGGAAGAGTGTGGTGAAATGATAGTTGGCGATTTTGGGCTGGGCTTTGGAAACCACGCTCAAAAGAGTGGATTTTCCAACGTTAGGGAAACCGATGAGGCCCACGTCAGCCAACAGCTTCAGCTCCAGCACCACATCGTGGTTCTCGCCGGGCAGGCCCGCCTTGGCAAAGCGGGGCACCTGCCGGGTGGGGGTGGCGAAGTGCATGTTGCCCCAGCCGCCCCGGCCACCCTTGCACAAAACGAAGGGCTCCGTGCCGCTCATGTCCTTGATGATCTCGTTGCTCTCGGCGTCCCGCACCAGCGTGCCCCGGGGCACGCGGATCACAAGATCGGCCCCGTCCTTGCCGGACTTCCGGGCGCCCTGCCCGTCCATGCCGTTGGCGGCCACATACTTGCGCTTATAGCGGAAATCCATCAGGGTGGAGAGATTGTCGTCCACCTGCAAAATGATCGAGCCGCCCTTGCCGCCGTCACCGCCGTCCGGGCCTCCGGCAGCCACATATTTTTCCCGGTGGAACGCCACCACACCGTTGCCGCCGTTTCCGGCCCGCACGGTGATCCGGGCTTTATCAATAAACGTTGTTGCCATGAAAACACCTCCGATATATGAATTAGTATCCATGCTCCCGTGGAGACATATGCATCCCAACGCGCGCGGTGCGCGCCCTCGGATGCCCACGCCGCCGAAGGGAAGTGAGAATAACGCTTTTGAAGAAAAAGCGCCTCGAACGAAAGGTTCGAGGCGCTTTCATACCTGATTACTCAGCGGCGTAAACAGAAGCCTGCTTACGATCCTTGCCCAGGCGCTCAAAGCGGAGCGTGCCGTCCACCTTGGCGAACAGGGTATCGTCCGTGCCGATACCAACGTTCATGCCGGGATGAATCCGGGTGCCGCGCTGGCGAACCAGAATGTTACCGGCCTTGACAAACTGACCGTCCGCGCGCTTGGGACCAAGACGCTTGGACTCGGAATCACGGCCGTTCTTGGTGGAGCCGCCGCCTTTCTTGTGGGCGAAGAACTGAAGACCAATACGAATCATGTTACGAACCATCCTTTCTGAAAATTTAGATGGAGAGGAATCATTCTTCCTCCAAAACCTCGATATTGTCGGGATACTCGTCGTGGAGCTGGGCGAGGTAGACCATCAGTCCCGCCATCAGTGCCTGACAGGCGCTTTCTGCTGTGGGGGCCAAGCCGCCCGGCAGGCGGAACGAAATGGAGGTGTCCTCTTCCCGCACCTTCACGGAAGCCGCCAGACCCAGCACGTCGTTGACGGTGGCATCCACCAGACGAATGGCGCTGGTGACCGCCGCGCAGACAATGTCTGCCCCGGCTTCGGCGTAGCCGCTGTGGCCCTGAGAGTCAAAGCCGATAATCCGGCCGCCCTCCATGCGGAACGTGACGGTGGTCATGCTCAGACAGAGATCTTGCCGATCTCAACCTTGGTGTAAGGCTGACGATGGCCCTGACGCTTACGGTAACCCTTCTTGGCGTTGTACTTGAAGATGCGGATCTTCTTGCCCTTACCGTTCTTGACGATCTTGGCCTCCACGGAAGCGCCCGCCACGACGGGGGTGCCGAAGGTGGCCTTCTCGCCGTCGATCACGGCCAGAACCTGATCGAACTTGACGGTGTCGCCAGCTTCCTGGTCCAGCTTCTCGATGTAGACCACGTCGCCCTCAGAAACCTTGTACTGCTTGCCGCCGGTCACGATGATTGCGTTCATTACTGTTTCAACTCCTTCATTTACGGGCTCGCTGTCGGGGGCGGCGCACAGGGCGCACTTTTAGACCCATTCAAAGCGGCTTACAAAGTATATCAGTGAAATGCATAAATGTCAAGGTTTCCTGAAAAAAATCGGAAAATTTTATTTTTCGGCGGACTGACCGCTTTCATAGGCCCACGCGGCCAGAAATTTTTCCACGGACAGAGTCTCCCACAGGGCGCACAGCTTGTCCACCGCGCAGACCAGAACGCTTTCCCGGTAGTGGGGCGGGGTGAGATTCAGGGGAAACATATGCCGCAGGACGATGTCCCGCTCCACCGGGTTGAGGGGAAATTCCCTCTGGGCGTTTTCCAGCGCCCGCCGGGCGTGGATCAGCCCGTGAAAACGGTGGGAGGGGTCCTTTTGGTGCCAGTCATAGAGAAAGTAATCGTGCAGCAGCGCCCCGCGCACCAGCGACCGTCGGTCCACCTTCCAGTTCAGGCGCTGGGCCAGCCACAACGCAAGGCAGGCCACGGCGAAGGAGTGGGCGAACACGCTGACAGAGCCGTGCTGTATCCAGCCCTTTTCCATGGCCATTCCGCCGGAGGCCAGCACATCCGCGCCGTATTGCCGCACGGCGTCCGCCAGCGCGGCGGCAGGAAGTCCTTTCCGCAAAACCGATCACTTCTTTTCAGTCAGCTTATCAAAAAAGCCTCGCAGAGCGCAGCGAAACTCTCTCGAAAAAGTGGCGAAGCCACTTTTTCGAAGGTCTCAGTAGCTCAGCTTTTCCACCGTCCAGTCCGCAATGAGGTTTGCGTACCAGCGGCAGACGGCTTTTCCGGTGTCCACATCCAGATTGATATAGTTGCCGCACTCCACGGGGCTTTTGCCGGGCATTTCCCCGGTGTAATCCGCGGCGGCGGTGAAGACCTCCTGCAAGAAGGCGATGGCCCCCTCCAGCGACAGCAGGCGGTTATCGAAAAGGAAGTAAAAACCGGTCTGGCAGCCCATGGGGCCGAAGTAGATCACGGCCTCCTTGTCCTCGGAGTTGCGCAGCAGCGTGGCGATGAGGTGCTCGACAGAGTGTATCTCGCTGTTGGTCAAAAGGTCCCCGGTGTTGGGCTTTTTCAGCCGCAGGTCAAAGGTCACGATGTCGCCGTCCCGCCGGGAATAGTACAATCCGGGGACAAGGCGGTTATGGTCCACGGTAAAGCTTGCGATGCGTTCCATTTACACGGCCTCCTTTTGCAGGGCCTGCGCCAGTGGCAGCACGACCCGGCCCATATTTTCCAGCGCCTGACCGAAGTCGAAAAACTCCTCGGCGTTGTTCTCCCGGAACAGATGGTCGGAAACGGATTTCAGCGCCACGAATTTCACATCGTTGCGCAGGCACACCTGCGCGATGGCGCAGCCCTCCATTTCCACCAGCAGGGGGGAGAAAGTGTCGCGGATCCACGCGGCCCGCTGGCTGTTCACGGCGAACCAGTCCCCGGTGGCCACCCGCCCGGTGACGGCGCTGACGCCCTGCTGCTTCAAAAGCTCCACGCAGCGCTCCGGCGCCCACGTTGGAAAGGCGGTTTGGTTGACAGTGGACACCAGACCAATGGGGTCGCCGATGGCGGTGGTGTCCACATCGTGCTGAACGAAGTCCGACGCCACCACCAGCGACCCGGTGGGCAGGTCCGTGGCGCACCCGGCCACGCCCGCGTTCAAGATGAGGTCCACGCCGTATTTCAGGCAGAAGATCTCGGCGGCCATGGCGGCGTTGACCTTGCTGATGCCGCCTGCGCAGGCCAGAATATCCGGCGCGACCTGAAAGAAAGGAACGCCGGAGACCGTTTCCACAGGGGACAGGTCCTTGGCACCGGGCAGGGCGTGCAGCTCCTGCGTCATGGCGAATTGCAGTCCGATTTTCATAAAATTCCTCCTGACCGGGCGCCATTGCGCCGCGGGATTCCAATGCGGGTACAGTATAACAGGTTTACACCGGGAAGGCAACGGCTCAGCGTTCCTTCCAGATGAAAATGGGCATGGGCGGATCGCCCCGGCGGTTGGCCCAGTCGCAGCGGAGCACGGAGAAGCGGCGGTCGTCCAGCGTTTTAAGGAAGTCCAGCACCGCGTCGCGCTCGTCATAGCCGTTGGCGCCGCCATAGTAAAGGGCGATGGCCATCACGCCGCCGATTTTCAGCAGCTCCAGCCCCGCCGCCATGGCGGGCAGGGAGGATTCCGCGCGGGTGAAAATGGCCGGGTCGCCGCCGGGAAGACGCCCCAGATTGAAGACAATGCAGTCCACGCTCTCCGGCTGGGCATAGCGGGCGAAGTTGGAGTGGCTGTCCAGAATGACCTCGGCCCGCAATCCCTGCTCTGCCAGCAGGGCCCGCGTCTTAGCCACCGCGTCCGGTTGGATGTCGAAAGAGAGCACCCGGCCATCAGGACCGCTCAGGCGGCACAGCAGGGCGGTGTCCCGCCCCTTCCCGGCGGTGGCGTCGATGCACACCGCGCCGGGGGAAACATGCTGTTTCAGGAAGGTATGCACCATACTAAGTGTATTTAATTGCATAGTTTATCCTCTTCGTAATCGAAAAATGGCCGATCCAGTGGAAAATTGCCGATTCTTAAAAAAGGCGGGGGTCCCAACAGGAACCCCCGCCTTCATGGAAAACACTGGGATCAGGCTCAGCCCTTGACGATGGAAGCGGTATCCATGGCGATCATCAGCTCTTCGTTGGTGGGGATGAGCAGGACCTTCACCTTGGAATCGTCGGCGGAGATCACGGCCTCCTTACCGCGGACATCATTTCTGGTGGGGCACATCTTCACGCCCATGAACTCCAGACCGGAGGCGATGGCCAGACGCTGGGAGGCGCTGTTCTCGCCCACGCCGGCGGTGAAGATGATGGCGTCCACGCCGCCCATGGCGGCGGCATACGCGCCGATGAGCTTCTTCACGCCGTAGTTGAACATATCCACGGCCAGACCCGCGCGCTCGTTGCCCTCCTTGTGGGCATTCTCCAGATCGCGGAAGTCAGAGGACACGCCGGACACGCCCTGCACGCCGGACTTCTTGTTGAGGATGTTCAGCATCTCGTCGATGTTCATGCCGTACTTGTTCATCAGGTACTGCAGGATGCCCGCATCCAGATCGCCTGCGCGGGTGCCCATGGGCAGGCCGGCCAGAGGCGTGAAGCCCATGGAGGTGTCCACGCTCTTGCCGCCGTCCACGGCGGTGACGGAGGAGCCGTTGCCCAGATGGCAGGAGATCAGCTTCAGCTCCTCGGGCTTCTTGCCCAGCATGGCGGCGGCGCGCTGGGCCACATACTTGTGGGAGGTGCCGTGGAAGCCATAGCGGCGGACCTTGTCGTTTTCATAGTACTCATAGGGCAGGGCGTACATATAGGCCTTGGCGGGCATGGTCTGATGGAAGGCGGTGTCAAACACGGCGACCATGGGCACGCCGGGCATGACGGCCTGGCAGGCCTTGATGCCGGTGATGTTGGCGGGGTTGTGCAGGGGGGCGAGGGGGTTGCACTCCTCGATGGCAGCCATGACCTCATCGGTGATGAGGACGGACTTGGCGAACTTTTCGCCGCCGTGCACCACGCGGTGGCCCACCGCGTCGATCTCCTTCATGGAGCCGATGACGCCGTTGTCCTTGTCCACCAGTGCGTTCAGCACGGCCTGAATGGCCTCGGAATGGGTGGGCATGGCCACATCGATGGCGTCGAGCACCTTCTTGCCCTCCAGCTGGGGCTTGTAGGTGAACTTGCCGTCGATGCCGATGCGCTCGCACAGGCCCTTGGCCAGCAGAACGCCGGTCTCGGGATTGAGCAGCTGATACTTCAGGGAAGAACTGCCAGCATTGATGACCAGAATGTTCATGTTTACCGTCTCCTCTTCATTTGTGGGGGAAAGACTTGCGGCTTTCCCCAAAATCATGTAAAATCAGTATCGCAGAGGATGTTCGCTTATAGGCGAAATCCTACACATTAGACATTATACCAGAGTTTTCACAGGTTACAACCTGCATTTTTACCGAAATGTCATTTTTTTGTCATCAGATCGAGGTGGATTTTGTGCACATCGCGGGTGTAATAGTAGAATATGACCCCATGCATCTGGGCCACGTCCACCTGCTGCGCAGCATCCGCCGCGCATTGGGGGAGGATACCGCCGTGGTGCTGGCCATGAGCGGCGACTTTGTCCAGCGGGGCGGTTTTGCCGTGGTGGGCCGCAGGGCCCGGGCCGCGGCGGCGGTGCGCAGCGGGGCCGATCTGGTGCTGGAGGTGCCCGTTTTGTGGGCGGTGGCTTCGGCAGAGCGGTTTGCCGAGGGCGGCGTGCAGGTGCTGCTGGGAACGGGGCTGGTGGACCATCTGGCTTTTGGCAGCGAGTGCGGCGATGGTAAATTGCTGATGGAAACGGCGCGGGAGCTGTGCGACCCGGCCTTTGCCCCGGTGCTGCGGCAGGAGCTGTCCGCAGGCGGCGGGACCTATGCCAGCGCGTATCAGCGGGCGGCGCGGCAGGTTCTGGGCCCGGAGCGGGCGGCCATACTGGACCATCCCAACGATCTATTGGGGCTTGAATACTGCAAGGCGCTGGCGCGGCGGAACAGCGCCGTGGATATTTTCACGGTGCGGCGGGTCCTCGCCCCTCACAACGCGCCGCAGGCGCAGGCGGCGGCCGCGTCGGCCACCGCCATCCGGGCGCTGCTGCGCCGGGGGGAGCGGGAGGCGGCCCTTGGGGCCATGGCCCCGGCCATGGCGGCGGCCTATGAGGAGGAAGAGCGGCTGGGCCGGGCCCCGGTGCTGATGGAGCGCTGTGAGCGGGCCATCCTCGCCCAGCTGCGGCGGATGGATGCGGCGGACTTTGCCGCGCTGGACGGCGGAAAAGAGGGCCTTGGCAACCGCCTGTATGCCGCCAGCCGCGCGTCTTCCAGTGTGGAAGCGCTGCTGGACGCGGCGAAGACCCGGCGCTATCCCCATGCCCGGCTGCGGCGGATGGTGCTGTGGGCGTACTTGGGGATCGGGCAGAGCGGAATGATGGAAAGCGTGCCGTATCTGCGGGTGCTGGCGGCCAATGCCGTGGGGCGGACGCTGCTGGCGCGGATGCGGAAAACGGCGGCGCTCCCGGTTTTGACCAAGCCCGCTGATGTGCGGCGGCTGGGCGGCGAAGCCCGATCGCTTTTCGCGCTGGAGGCCCGGTGTGCCGACCTCTACGCGCTGGCGTATCCCGATCTTGCCGCCGCTGCGGGCGGCAGGCTCTGGCGGGAGGGCCCCGTGATTTTGTGACGCCCCCGAAAGGAGACATACATTGATGAAACGGATCTTATTGGGCCTGCTGCTCTCGGCGGCGCTGGTTGGCTGCGCCGCGCAGGCGGACAGAGGGCAGGAAGCGCCTGCTTCCACCGCGTCCGCGGCGGGAGAGGGCCTTTTTTTCCGGGTGGAGACGGTGCAGCACAGCGACTCGGAAAAGGCGGAGGACGGCACGGTGCTGGCCGAGTGCGACTATGAGCTGCCGGAGATGACGGTTTGCCGGGCAGACGGCTCCGCGCCGGAGGCGGCGGACTCGGACATGGCGCGCTCCGCGCTGGACCGGGCGGCGGCCTTTAATGAGAGCTTTGCCACGTGGAAGGACGAAGCGGAGTTTGCGCAGGTGGCGGAAATGGCCCGGCAGGACCGGGAGATGTGCCGGGAGATGCAGCTGGACTGGACGGGGCCCTATATGCTGGGGCTTTCGTGCAGCGTGTACCAGACGGAGCAGCTGGTCAGCGTGGCCGGAACGTATTTCGGCTTTACAGGCGGCTCGCACCCCAACACCTATCTCATGGGCTGGAATTTTGATCTGGACACCGGGGAATTTTTCAACGTGCGGGCCCTTTCTGACGGGACGGCGCTGGAGGAATATGTGACGGAGGAGCTGAACCGTCAGGTGCGGACGCGGGCAGCGGAGGCGGAGCTGGCCCCCAGCGAGCTTTACTGGGAGGACTATGAGCTGATCCTTGCCGACTGGAGCAGCTATGCCGTCTCCTTTGACGAATCGGGCATGACGGTGGCCTTCTCTCCCTTTGAACTGGCGGCCTACGCCGCTGGAGCGCAGACGTTCACCATCCCCTATGAAAGCCTTGCCCCCCATCTGAACCCACGGGGGTTACAGGTGCTGGGATTGGAAGAATAAAATTCTCCTCCCGCGCTCCTTACCGGGGCGCGGGAAGTTTTTGCTTGACATACCTAGATATTCGAGGTAAACTATGCATAGAAAATCTAGGTATAAAGGAGGCATCCGGTATGAAAAAGAAAAGCATCGACCATACGAAATTACTGGTTTTGTCGCTGCTGGCGGGGGAGGATATGTACGGCTATCAGATGATCGTGGAGCTGGCGCGGCGCTCCAACCGCACCTTTGAGATGAAGGAGGGCACGCTTTACCCCGTGCTGCACGGTCTGGAGCGGGAGGGGTATGTGGAGGCCTATCAGCAGGAGGCCCCCACGGGCCGCACCCGGAAGTATTACCACCTGACGGGCAAGGGCGGCGCGGCCCTGAAAAGTGAGGAAGCGGAGTGGAAGGCCTATGCCGGGGCAGTGAACGCGGTGCTGCACGCCAGCGCCGGGAAAGGGATGGCCTGAGATGGAGCGGGAAGCCTATCTTTCGCAGGTGCTTGCCAACCTGCACCGCTGCACGCCGGAGGAGCAGGACGCCATCCGCGCGGAGATCGACGGGCATATCGAAGACCACGTCTGCGACCTTCTGGACCTTGGGTATGACGGGGCCGTGGCAGAGGAGCGGGCCATGTCCTTCATGGGCGACCCGACGGAGGTGGGCCGGGAGCTGGACAGGCAGTATCCCATGCGGTGGCTGGTGCTGGGCCGGGCGGCGCTGGTGCTGACGATTTTTCTGGTGGCACAGGCGCTGCTGGGCGTGGGTGCGTTTTCTTCCCTCCTGTGGAGTCTGGAGGCCCGCTGGACGGCTGCGGTGGGAGAGGTGGACTTTGGCCTTGGGTATGAAAGCCGCCATACCGACATCCGTATGCGGATCGGGGACGATGTGGTGCGCATCTATGCCGTGGGCGTGGGACAAGGAAAGGGCGAGCGGGTCCAGGTGGCCATGTGCGCCTATGACCGCTTTCCCGGCGGCATCGTGTCCGACCAGATCTTCCCCAACCTGACGCTGATGGACCAGCGGGGCGCATCAGACAAAAACGGCGGATACGGCGGCAGCGGAAAAAGCAACTGGGGTGCGGTGTATCGCCAGCGCACGGTGCTCATCCAGCCGGGGGATACATACTTCACCGCCGTCTATGAGCGCTTTGGCGAGCGGGTCAGTGTGAATATCCCGCTGGGGGAAACGGAGGGCGCAGCATGAAAAAAACAAAGGTCTCCCTGCCCAGCCGCCGGAAAAAGGCGCTGCGGCGCATCCTCATCATGGCGGCGGCACTGTTTGTGGTGAACGGCTTGCAGCATATCGGGCTGCTGCTGCCCCGTCAGGCCGTGTGCAAGCTGGAGCAGCGGGCGGGCACGGGCCACACCGCCGTGGTGGCGCGGGACTGGGCGCGCCCCCTGCGAAAAACGCAGCTGGTGTACCTTTCGGAAAACGAAAAGGCCCTGATGCTCTCGGACACGTATTTCACGTTGTACGGCTGGATGCCCGGTTTCAGCGACGAGGTGGACTGCACGGCAGAAGCGCCGCTCCACGCCGGATGGCGCACGATGGGCCGCGATGGCGGTGCGACCTTGTGGTATTTTTACGGCCGGGTGGACGACCCTTCCGTCGCGCGGGTGGATGTACTGCTCCGGAAGCAGGCCTATGACGAGCAGAGCAGGTCCTACCCCGGCGACGTGGTGGCCGAGATCGGCACGGAGGACTTTTTTGAAAAGGGTGGATACCGCTATTTCCTCCTGCGGCTGGATGACCCGGGCGGGGACATTTGGGAACGGGAGAGCCCGTGGGTGGAAACGGAGGCCCTCCGCGCCGACGGGACAACGGCGGCGCTGGAGCATCTGAGCATGTACTCTTCCGCCATGTACTATTAAAGTACTTGTTTATATGAAAAATTTTCCCGGCTGCGAAAGCAGCCGGGAAAATTTTTATGAAAGCCTCGCGGAGTTACGCATCTGAAGAGGCGCGTTTTAAGAGAGGGTCAGGTCGCCGTCCTTTACCCAGCCCAGCTTGCGGC
>CAKSVQ010000012.1 GCA_934504065.1 uncultured Dysosmobacter sp.
TATGCAAATCGCCCGCCTACGGCGGGTTTGATTGAAAAGCAAGGGGAACCCGGCTAAGGTTCCCCTTGCAAACATTCCCTTCCTTGCGAACAGCGAAAGATTCTGTGTTTTCACGCTTCCCCTGCATTTTCTGCCCGAATGTGGCTTTCTACGCAATTCCATCGAGGATAGCATGGCGGCGGGCGACAAATTTCACAGGAAAATGGTAGGTTTTTTGCGAGAAAATTATGCTCTTTCCCCGTTGACATTTTATCGCCATGCGATTATGATAAGGTCAATTCAAACAGCTAAACCGTTGAGGTGAAAGTAAAATCCGTGATGCGCGCACAGAGAGTCCGGGGTGCTGGGAGCCGGGCCGAGATGCAGGCGGATACAATGGGTCACCGAGGGCGCGGGGAACGCGGCGCAGCCGCCAGTATACCGCGACGCCGTAGGCAGGCGTTATCAGGCCGGGAGTATGTTGGTACTCCGCAGAGCGCACGGCATTTGCCGTGAAACAAGGTGGCACCGCGGTTTTTCACCGTCCTTGATGGAATGCATCAAGGACGGTTTTTTTGTTGCATAAAGCAGGGAGGCAAACACAATGACCCATTCAAAAGGAAGATTCGGCGTACACGGCGGGCAGTACATTCCCGAAACGCTGATGAACGCCGTGCAGGAGCTGGAAACAGCTTATGCGCACTATAAAAACGACCCCGCCTTTCAGTCGGAGCTGACCGCACTGCTCAACGATTACGCGGGTCGGCCCAGTCGGTTGTATTTCGCAGGCAAGGTCACCGCCGACCTTGGCGGTGCCAAGGTCTATCTCAAGCGGGAGGACCTGAACCACACCGGAGCCCACAAAATCAACAACGTGCTGGGGCAGGCGCTGCTGGCCAAAAAGATGGGCAAGACCCGCCTCATTGCCGAGACCGGAGCGGGCCAGCACGGCGTGGCCACCGCCACCGCCGCCGCCCTGATGGGCATGGAGTGCGTGGTGTTCATGGGCGAGGAGGACACCAGGCGACAGGCGCTGAACGTTTACCGGATGCGGCTGCTGGGCGCCGAGGTCGTGCCCGTCACCACCGGAACAGGCACGCTGAAGGACGCCTGCTCCGCCGCATTCCGGGAGTGGACCAACCGCATTGCCGACACCCATTATTGCCTTGGCTCCGTGATGGGCCCCCACCCCTTCCCCACCATGGTGCGGGATTTCCAGTCCGTGATCTCCAAGGAGATCAAAGCCCAGCTTCTGGAGAAAGAAGGACGGCTGCCGGACGCCGTGATCGCCTGTGTGGGCGGCGGCTCCAACGCCATCGGCGCGTTCTACCATTTCATTGACGACCCCTCCGTCCGCCTGATCGGCTGCGAGGCCGCGGGCCGGGGCGTGGACACCGCTGAAACGGCGGCCACCATCGCCACCGGACGGCTGGGCATCTTCCACGGTATGAAGAGCTACTTCTGCCAGGACTCCTTCGGCCAGATCGCCCCGGTCTACTCCATTTCCGCCGGGCTGGACTACCCCGGCATCGGCCCGGAGCACGCCCACCTGCACGACATCGGCCGGGCGGAATACGTGCCCATCACCGATGAAGAGGCCGTGGACGCCTTTGAATACCTCAGCCGCACAGAGGGCATCATCCCCGCCATCGAATCCGCCCACGCCGTGGCCTATGCCAGAAAGCTGGCCCCCACCATGAGCAAGGACCAGATCATCGTGGTCAACATTTCCGGCCGGGGCGACAAGGACTGCGCCGCCATCGCCCGGTTTAGAGGGGAGGATCTTCATGAGTAACATCGCAAAAGCCTTTACCGACGGCAAAGCGTTTATCCCGTTCATCACCTGCGGCGACCCCGATCTGGAGACCACCGCTGCGATCGTCCGGGCCATGGCCCGGGCCGGAGCCGACCTCATCGAGCTGGGCATCCCCTTCTCCGACCCCACAGCGGAAGGCCCCGTTATTCAGGAGGCCAACGTCCGGGCCCTGCGCGCCGGGACCACCACCGACAAAATTTTCGATCTGGTGCGGGAGCTGCGCCAAGACGTTTCCATCCCCATGGTGTTCATGACCTACGCCAATGTGGTGTTTTCCTACGGGTCGGAAAAGTTCATCTCCACCTGTGCCGACATCGGCATCGACGGGCTGATCCTGCCGGACATCCCCTATGAGGAAAAGGATGAATTTGCCCCTCTGTGCGAGAAATACGGCGTGGACCTGATTTCCATGGTGGCTCCCACGTCCCAAAGCCGCATCGCCATGGTGGCCCGGGAGGCCCGGGGCTTCCTCTATGTGGTGTCCTCTCTGGGCGTCACCGGGGTGCGCAGTGAGATCACCACGGACATTGGCGCCATGGTCAAATTGATCCGCCAGAGCACCTCGATCCCCTGCGCCGTGGGCTTCGGTATTTCCACACCGGAGCAGGCCAAAAAAATGGCCGGACTTTCCGACGGCGCCATCGTGGGCAGCGCCATTGTCAAGCTGGTGGCCAAATACGGCCACGACGCCGCCCCCCATGTGGAAGCATATGTAAAAGACATGAAAGCCGCTGTTCGCAGCGCGAACTGAGAAAAGGAGAACCCACTATGAAAAAACTGATGATCCTGCTGACCGCCCTTTCCCTGACCCTTTCCCTCACGGCCTGCGGCGGCGGAAAAACCGAAACGCCCGCCCCCGCCCAGCAGCCCGCCGAGCAGGACACGCAGGAGAGCGCTTTCTCCGGAAAGACCGTCTCCGTGATGACCCCCTACCTCTCCTCTGTCACCACTAACCAGATGGTGGACTATTTGCAGGAGGACCTGCAGGCGCAGGGCGCAGAGGTCAACGTGATCGACACCGCCAACGACTTTGCCGAGCTTGCCAGCCGCATTGAGGACGTGACCGCCGCCGGAACGGACGCCATCGTCCTCGTCAGCGCTGACCCCTCTCAGCTGGAAAACCAGCTGCGGGAAGCCATGGACGCGGGCATTCCCGTTTACGGCGTGGACAGCGGCTATATTGACGGCATGCAGGTCAACGCCACCAGCGACAACTATCAGATGGGCCAGCTCATCGTGAACTACCTCTTTGACGACCTGATGGGCGGCGAGGGCACCGTGGTGGCCCTGACCCACCGCCCCCATCCCGGCGTGGTGAAGCGCTGCGAGGCCTTTGACGACCTGCTTGCCCAGCACGACGGCATCTCCCTCATCACCGAGCAGCATGTGCCCGCCGAACAGCCCATCAACGACGCGCAGGACATCGTGCAGAACCTGCTGCTGGCCAACCCGGAGGAGGGCTCCATCACCGCCATCTTCTGCGGCTGGGATGAACCCGCCATCGGCGCAACGCAGGCCTGCCAGGAAGCCGGACGGGACGAAATCCTGATCGTCGGTGTGGACGGCAACGAGCAGGCGGTCTCCCTGATCCAGGAGGGCACCAACCTCAAGGCCACCGTGGCCCAGAACTTCCAGGGCATGGTGGACATCGTGGTGGATGAAATGGGCAAGCTCTTCGCCGGGGAAACCACCCAGAACGGCGAGCTGTACGCCGAGGCCACTCTCATCACCGCCGACAACGCCGCGGACTTTATCCACTGATTCTTATGATTCCCAAAAGGAGGGGGCACCCATGCTGCTGCAAACGGAACACATCAGCAAGGCCTTTCACGGCATTTACGCACTGAAGGACGTGGACCTTGCCCTCTCCGCCGGGGAAATTCACGGTCTGGTGGGGGAAAACGGCGCGGGCAAGTCCACGCTCATTAAGCTTCTCACCGGAGTTTACCAGCTGCGGCAGGGCCGCATTTTGTGGAACGGCGCTCCGGTGCGCATCGTCTCCCCGGAGGACAGCCGTGGCCTTGGCATTCGGGTCATCCATCAGGACCGCACCCTGATCCCCACCTTCAACGGCGTGGAAAACTGCTTTTTGGGCCTGCCCTATCCCACCCGGCTGGGCCGGGTGGACTGGGCGGCCATGGAGCGCCGGGTGCGCGGGACCATGGAAAGTCTTGGCATTTCACTGGACCTGAAAAAAACGGCGGCAGAGTTGTCTCCGCCCCAGCGGACGGAGCTGGAGATCGTCCGGGCCCGGATGACCGACTGCAAGCTGCTGATCCTTGACGAACCCACCGCCAGCCTGACCGACCGGGAGAGCGAAAAGCTCTTCCGGCTGCTGCGTCAGCTGCGCGGTGACGGCGTTTCCATTTTATATGTGACCCATCGGCTGGATGAAATTTTCCTGCTGACTGACCGCGTGACGGTGCTGCGCAACGGCCAGCTGGTGGAAACGCTGCAAACCGCAGATGTATCCCGGCAGGAGCTGGTCACAAAAATGACGGCGCAGGCCGCCTCTCAGCCCCTGGGCCGCCGCAAAACCTTCGGCGCGCCCCTGCTCACCGTACAAGGCGCAGCCTCCCGGGACGGGCGGGTAAGGGATGCGTCCCTCACCCTTCACGGCGGTGAAATTCTAGGTCTGTTTGGTCTTGGCGGCAGCGGCCGCACCGAGCTTCTGGAGTGCCTCTTCGGCTGCCGTGCCATGAGCCGGGGCAGCGTGGAGCTAAGCGGCGCTCCCCTCCGCCGCCCCACGCCGGAGGCGGCGATACGCGGCGGCATGGTGCTCATTCCCGAAGACCGCCGGGGCAAGGCCATGGCCGCGGGGCTGAGCGTGCAGGACAACATTCTCCTCTCCAGCATCGACACGTTTTCCCGCCGGGGCGTGCTGCGGGGCCGGGCGGGCCGTCAGGCCGCCGCCGCACAGATCGACGCCCTGCACATCAAGCTGGCCAGTCCCACCCAGCAGATGCGGGAGCTTTCCGGCGGCAACCAGCAAAAGGCGGTGTTCGCCCGGGCGCTGCTGACCCATCCCAAGGTCTTTTTGTGCGACGAGCCCACGCAGGCCGTGGATGTGTCCACCCGCAGCGAAATCCACCGCCTGCTGCGCACCAAGGCCGACGAGGGCGCAGGCGTTCTCTATGTCTCCTCCGACCTGCCGGAGCTTTTGGAGGTGGCAGACACCATTCTGGTCATGCGGGAGGGGCGCATCGTCACCCAGCTTGAAAACCGGGACTTGACTGCCAGTCAGGTGCTGGGATATTGTTATGAAAATCAGGAAAAGGGGGCGGAAGCATGAACCGTGCTGCGCCGAAAAAAATTTTGCAGTCCTATGGCACTGTTCTGGCACTGACGGTCATCGTGCTGGGCTTCAGTCTGGTCCGGCCGGACAAGTTCTGCACCCTGACCAACTTTATCAACATCACCCGGCAGATTTCCCTGCTGGTCATGATCTCACTGGGCACCACGCTGGTGATGTCCGTCAACGAATTTGACCTCTCGGTCGGGTCCATGGCCTCGCTGGGCGGCGTGATGGCTGCGCTGCTGGCGGTGCGGGGGCTGCCCATGGCGGTGTGCTTTTTGCTGCCTGTGGCGGTCAGCTTCTGCATCGGGCTGCTCAACGGCTGGATCGTGGCAAGATTCCGGGTGCTCTCCTTCATCACCACGCTGGGCATGAGCACAGTGCTCTCCGGCGTGATCTACCGCCTTTCCGGCGGCGCGACCATTTTCGAGGGCATCCCCAAAAGCTTTTCCCTGCTGGGCACGGCCAAGCTGGGCCGCATTCCCCTGCTCTCTATTTTGATGCTGGTCTTCGTGGCGCTTTTTTACTTCCTGCTGGAACACACCACGCTGGGCCGCAAGTTCTATGCCATCGGCGGCAATGAAGAGACCGCCAAGATCGTGGGCATCCGGGTGCGACGGTACAAAACCATCGCCTTCGCCCTGTGCGCGGCCATGGCCTGCGTCACGGGGATGCTGATCGCTTCCCGGGTGGGCTCTGCCAACACCACGGCGGGTGACGGGTATTTCCTCCAGTCCTACGCGGCGGTGTTCATCGGCTGCACCGCCTCCCGCAAGGGCGTGCCCAACGCTTTGGGCACGCTGGTGGGCGCCGCCATTCTGGGCATTCTGGCCAACGGCCTGACCATCATGCAGATGCCCAGCTATATGCAGAACATCATCACCGGAGGCATCATCATTCTGGCCGTCATCGCCCAGCGGGCAGGCCGGGGCGACGAGGCCTAAAAGGAGGAAATTTTATGGCGACCTATACCGCCGCGTTCGACGCGGGGACCACCGCCGTCAAGGGCGCGCTGGTGGACGAGAACGGCAAAGTGGTGTTCTCCCGTTCCACGGAGCTGACCACCCTGCTCTCCGGCAGCTTTCAGGAGCAGCGCCCGCAGGACTGGTGGCAGGCGTTCTGCGCCATTGCCCGCGCCATGTCCGCCGCTGTGCCCCCGCAGGACATCTCCGCCGTTATCATGAGCGGCCAGATGCAGGACCTGATCTTGCTGGACGGCAGCCTTGACCCGGTATGCCCCGCCATTTTGTATTCCGACGGCCGGGCAGGCCGGGAGGCATCGGCGCTGGAGCAGGCCGTTGGCGCGGAGAGATTTCTGCAAATCACCGGAAACCACTGCGACGGCTCGCTGCCCCTGCCCAAGCTGATGTGGCTGCGGGAAAACCGCCCGGAGCTGTACGCCCGGACGGCCCATATTCTCATCAGTTCCAAGGACTATCTCAACATCCGGCTCACTGGAGTGTGCGCCGGAGACGTGACGGCCTGTGCCACCGCCGGGGCCATGGATATCCGCCGTGCCCGCTGGTCGCAGACGCTGCTGACTGCGGCGGGCGTGGACGAGGCGTTGTTTCCGGCGCTGTTCCGTCCGGGGCAGAAGATCGGCGCCGTCACAGCCAGAGCCGCACAGGAATGCGGCCTTGCCGCCGGAACGGCAGTCTTTGCCGGGATCGGCGACGCAGGAGCCACCACCCTTGCCAGCGGCATCCGCCGCCCGGGACAGTATAACATCAACCTCGGCACCTCCGGCTGGGTGGCTGCCGTGTCCGGCAATGTGCTGGAAACAGAAGCGGGGGTTTTCAATCTGGCCGCTGCGGACGAGGGCGCTTACATCAATGTGGTTCCCTTTTTGAACGCAGGCAATGTCCACAAGTGGATCGCCGGAGTGCTGGGCGGCTATGGGGAAACGGAAGCCCTGCTGGCCAACAGCCAGCCGGGCAGCCACGGACTTTTATGCCTTCCCTATCTTGCGGGCGAGCGCTTCCCCGTGCTGGACGCGCAGGCCAGGGGCTGCTTTTTCGGCATGACCCCGGCCACCACCGCTTCTGACCTTGCACGCGCCGCGCTGGAGGGCGTTGCCTTCTCCCTGCGGCAGGGCATGGAGCAGTTCCCCAAGCCGCCGGAGTCCATCTCCCTCATCGGCGGCGGCGCACGGACGGCGGTTTGGTGCCAGATCCTGGCGGATGTACTGGAATATCCCGTCACCGCACTGGCGGACACGGAATTCCGAGCAGCCCGCGCGCTTTCCCGCCTTGTCCATCCGGAGCCGGAGAGCGCACCGGTCGACGGCGTGGTCTATACGCCCCGTCGGGAAACACAGGACCTGTACCGCGCTTTGTACACCTGCTACCGCAGCCTCTACCCCGCCCTGAAAGGTTTGGGCACTTCCCTCCCTGCGCAGGGATAAAAGTTATTCTAAAGGCCGCAGTGCTACGCGCTGCGGCCTTTTACACGGTTTTTATTGCCAAACGGGCGGAAAGCCGCTATACTAAGCGTAGAATCCGCGCACTTTACTACAATTTGAAAAGGATGAACGTTCTATGTGGTTTTACCGCTCCTCCATCGGCCTGCTGCGGATCATCGAAGCAGCTGATGAAAAGTACTATCTGCTCGTCGGCGACGACCCGACCCTTTGGACCATGGGCTATGAAGACCCCGAATCCGTCTCCGACGCCGTTTTGACCCATACCACCGGGTGCCCTGCGTGGGACCGCTCCGACGCCACCAGCGCCGCCGACCTTGCCGACTGGCAAATGGGCCAGCTCATGTAACAAGCACCATGCCGGAGGTTTCTCCGGCATGGTGCTCTAACCTTCGAACAAGTGGCTTTGCCACTTGTTCGAGAAAACTTCGCTTCGCTCCGTGCCTCGGTTGGCCGCTGTGCGGCCAATTCGACACACGCTCCGCGCAAAGTGTGTTCTGCCACGCACGTGTCGCGGCAGAACACGGATTTTATACCTTTCACGTCTGCGGACGTGAAACTCTGCGAGGCTTTTTCGAAAATCTTTAAACAGCTTTCCCCATGGCGAAGGCCTGCTCCAGCGCCGCGTGGCCCTGAATCTCACCCGGGGCGGTCACGCCGCCCGCAAACACGCTGCCTGCCAGCCGCGCCTTTTCAAAGCAGTCGATCCAGCCGCAAAGGCCGCTTTGCACCCGCTCCGGCACAAAGGGCGCGTCCTCCGCGGCGGCGGAAAGCAGATAAATGTCCCGGAAGGCGTAGTCCCACCCGTAGAGCAGATTGCTGCGGTCCAGCAGGGTCTTCATCTGTCCGCTCATCTCATAATAATAGATGGGCGTTGCAAAAGCGATCACCTCGGCGCCCCGCATTTTTTCAATGATGGCAATGGCATCGTCCTGGATCACACAGCGCTGGGTCTGCTGGCAGACAAGGCAGCCCCGGCAGAAGTGCAGATCGATCCCCCGGAGGGAAACCGTCTCCACATCATGCCCCGCCTGCCGCGCGCCGTCGGCAAAGGCGCGGGCCAGCTGCTCGGAATTGCTGTGGGTCCTTGGACTAGTGCTGATGACCAGCACACGTTTCGGCATATCAATATCCTCCCCATTCAGAACGTTCTTTTGCAGTTATATCCGAAACTCCGCCCGCCGTCAAGTATCTTGATAAAACCCCACCCCTCCGCCAAAAGCAGAGGGGTGGGGTTCGTCTCTCAAAAAAGCGGCGCGGAGGCAGGCTCACAGCAGGTTCATCAGGTTAAAGGCAAGGATCAGCCCGGAGAAGACGATAGACACGGTGGAGCAGAGCTTAATGAGGATGTTCAGGGACGGACCGGAGGTATCCTTGAAGGGGTCGCCCACGGTGTCGCCCACCACGGCAGCCTTATGGCAGTCGGAGCCCTTGCCGCCATGATGGCCGGATTCGATGTACTTCTTGGCGTTATCCCATGCACCACCCGCGTTGGACATGAACACGGCCATGGCAAAGCCCGTGACGGACACGCCGCCCAGCAGTCCCACAACGCCCAAGGGCCCTAGGATCAGGCCCGTGGCAATGGGCACGATGATGGCAAGCAGCGCGGGGGCCACCATTTCATGCAGCGCACCCTTGGTGCACAGCCCCACGCAGGAAGCGTAGTCCGGGTCGGCCTTGTATTCCATGATGCCCGGAATCTCCTTGAACTGGCGGCGCACCTCCACCACGATGGACTGGGCGGCCTTCTGCACCGCGCTCATGGTGAAAGCAGAGAACACAAAGGTCAGCATCGCGCCGATGAACAGTCCCACCAGCACCATGGGGTTGGTCAGCGTCAGGTCCAGCACCTCTTCGGTGTTGCTCTGCACGATGTCCACATAGCTCACCAGCAGGGCCAGCGCCGTCAGCGACGCCGAGCCGATGGCAAAGCCCTTTCCGGTGGCGGCAGTGGTGTTGCCCAGAGAGTCCAGCGCGTCGGTGCGATCGCGGACACTCTCCGGCAGGCCGCTCATTTCGGCAATGCCGCCCGCGTTGTCGGCCACGGGGCCGTAAGCGTCGGTCGCAAGGGTGATGCCCAGCGTGGAGAGCATGCCCACGCCCGCAATGCCGATGCCGTACAGGCCCAGATTGAACGAGGACCCGCCGCCTGCGGCAAAGAAGCTGATGATCACAGCCGCCGCCACAATGAGGATGGAGGTCATGGTGGATTTCAATCCCAGAGAAATGCCGCCGATGATGATGGTGGCGGAGCCCGTCTCCGATGCAGCGGCCAGCTCCTGCGTAGGCTTATACGTATCGGAGGTATAATACTCGGTAAAATAGCCGATGGCGCAGCCGCCGATCAGGCCGCAGAGGATGGCCACATACACGCCCATATTGCCAAGGATGGCATAGGTCAGCGGCGCGGCCAGCACCGCCGCCAGCACGGCCGCAGTATAGGTCCCGGTGCGCAGGCTCTTGAGCAGGGACTCCTGCGTGGCATCCTCCCGGGTCTTGACGAGGAACGAGCCAAAGATGGAGCACAGAATGCCGCACACGCCCAGCGCCAGCGGCAGCAGCATCCCCTTGAAGCCGTATCCGGCCACGCCGCCCAGCGCGAACGTTGCCAGAATGGAGCCCACATAGGATTCATACAGGTCGGCGCCCATGCCGGCCACATCGCCCACGTTATCGCCCACGTTATCGGCGATGGTGGCAGGGTTGCGGGGGTCATCCTCGGGGATGCCCGCTTCCACCTTGCCCACAAGGTCGGCGCCCACGTCGGCGGCCTTGGTGTAAATGCCGCCGCCCACACGGGCAAACAGCGCCATGAAGGAAGCGCCCATGCCGTTCATGACCATGATGTTGCCAAGCTGCACGGGATCATCGATGCCGAAAGCATAGCGCAGCAGGAAGAACCACATGGTAATATCCAGCATGCCCAATCCCACCACGGTGAAGCCCATGACCGAGCCGGAGGAAAACGCCACCCGCAGGCCCTTATTCAGGCTCTCGGAGGCGGCCTGCGCGGTGCGGGCATTAGAATTGGTGGCGATCTTCATGCCGATGAAGCCCGCCAGCATGGAAAACACGCCGCCGGTGACAAAGGCAAAGGGGGTGAATTTAGACAGCATCCGCCCGCCAGTGCCGAAGGCCATGGCCAGCAGCGCAAGGAACACCACCACAAACACCTTGAACACCGTGGTGTACTGCTGCTTGAGATAGGCGTTGGCGCCTGCGCGGATATTTGCCGCGATCTTTTGCATCTTTTCGGTGCCCTCGGAATAGGTCATGACCTTCTTTGCCTGCGTGAGAGCAAACAGCCCGGCAACGACAGCCCCTAGGAAACCGATCCAAAAAAGGTTTTCCATTGTTTCCACTCCTTGCTTGTTTTGTAAGAATATTTTAACACATATGAACAGTTTTTCAAGTAACTATTTTCTCACTTTTTACGCAAACGTTATAACTTTTACGTTTTGCATAAAGGTTACCAGAATCATCCGTGCAAAATTGCTTTTTTTGCGTAATATTTTTCGAAAAATCAATAGTTTTGTAGCGCAATTATTGTTATACAAATAACAAAGAAACACCCTGAGCCGATTTAGCTCAGGGTGTTCGTAAATTTTTCGTGGTGATCGCTCACTTTTTTGCATGTTTTTTGCGTTTTGTCAATAGACCAGACGGAATTCGGAAAAGCCCCAGCGGCCATCCTCCAGCACATAGGGGAAGGACCAGCACTCCATTCCGGTGACAATGCCCTCCTCCTGATCCACCAGATCCACCGAGACGTTGACATAAAAATCATATGCGCCGCCCTGCTCCACTTCCACATCCACGCCGCCCCGGCCCGCAGTGCGGCTGCGGCCCTCTCCGGTGACATACAGCGCCCCGTCAATATCCCGGTAGGAGATGCGGCCCTCCTCGCCGGAGAGCAGGCGGTCGGTCAGGCTCTGGGTGAACACACTGCGCAGCTCCAGCCGCAGATCGTCCAGCGTTCCATAGCCGGACTGGTTGACCCGGCGGTAAACCGTGCCGTCCTCCGTGCGCGTTTCGCCGCTGTCGGTCAAGGGGGTGAGGTCAAACCAGCCGTACAGCTTCACGGCGCGGTCATAATCCCCCCGGATCTCCTCCTCGGTGGGCATCCGGGCCGTGGACTCCACCTGCGCGGCCTCCATGGTCACGGTCTCCCCCGTCTGCACCGGGGATTCCGGCGCAGCGCTGGCAGGCACGGCCTCCTGCTCCGCCTCTTGACCGCAGCCGCAAAGCAGCAGCGCCAGCAGCAATCCCGGCAGCCAAATCTTTCTCCTCATGGCCTCCCTCTCCTTTTTCAACGTCACCGCCTGCCCACACACCCGGCAGACGAAGGGTCACAAAGCACGCGCAAACCGTCAAAACTCCCAATTTTTCAGGCAAGCTGCTCTTCTATTTATAAATTATCATAGACAGGAGAAAATTTCCACGATAATTTTTCCATTTCCGACAATTTTTTTCAAAAAAAAGAAAACCCACGCCCATCGGCGTGGTTCTGCTTTCTTTTCTTCCATTAGCGCTCGCTCTCAGACCAGACATCCAGGAAAACCAGATCGTCCACATCCTCCAGCAGCAGGGCATCCAAAAAAGACATTGCAGCGTCCTCCTTTCTCATTTGATGGCTTTATTATAGCAATCCGTGCACGGACACGCAAGATTCGAAATGAACATTTATCATAAAATCAGCTATCCTTTTTTGTGCAGTTTGTCAACTCTTTCTCTTTCTCCCGCAGACAGGCTGCCGCTCTGCCGCCGCAAATCTTCTGCGGTGGAATGCGCCCTCACGCCTTGCCAAGCGGCAGTTTCGTGATATAATAAAGTGTTATTGCAGAATATTCAGAGGGAGGCCGCGCAAATGGCAAACCACCCCCATCGGCGGCGATGGCGGCTCGCGCTCCTGCTTTTTATGATCGCTGCCGCCGTGTACTGGGGCAACACGACCCTGCAAACCACATGGGAAGACCCCGTGTTTTCCACGCTCCCCGCAGAGTTTGACGGGATGCGGGTCGTACAGCTCAGCGACCTGCACAGCCGGGAATTCGGCCCGGACAACGCCGACCTTTTTCAAACCGCCGCGCAGGCGGAGCCGGACTATATCTTTCTCACCGGAGATCTGGTGGACGAACATGACAGCGATCCCATTCCCTATGCCCGGCAGGTGGGTGAAGGTCTCAGCGCCATTGCCCCGGTCTATTTCGTCACCGGTAACCACGAATGGGCCCACGGCCCCGCCGCGGTGGAGGCCTTGAAGACCACCCTGCGGGAGTCTGGCGTCACGGTGCTCTCCAACGAATTCGTGCCGCTGGAGCGAAATGGCGGCACCATTTTGCTGGCGGGGCTGGACGATCCCAATGGCTACGCCGACCAGACATCGCCGGAGACCGTCGCCGCCCGGCTGTATGCCGCGTGGGGCGACCCCTTTTGGCTGCTGCTGGCCCACCGCAACACGTTTTTCAATGGCCGCTACTGCCGTCTCGGCGCGGACCTGATCTTCAGCGGCCATGCCCACGGCGGCATCTGGCGCCTGCCCTTTACCGACGGGCTGGTGGACACCAATTTGACGCTGCTGCCCTCGTTCACCAACGGCTTTTACCACTGCACCGATGAAAACTGCCCCGGGGGTGAGGTGTATGTCTCCCGCGGGCTGGGCAACTCGCCTGCCTGGGCCTTTCGCCTGTTCAACCGCCCGCAGGTGGCGGTGCTGACCTTTCATAAAGGATGATGTTATGACTGAATTTCACGCCGGAAATTTTGAGATCGCCGTGATCGGCGCAGGCCACGCGGGCATTGAAGCCGCGCTGGCCGCCGCCCGGCTGGGGCTTGAGACCATTGTGTTCACCATCAATCTGGACGCGGTAGGCAATATGCCCTGCAACCCCGCCATCGGCGGCACCGGAAAGGGCCACCTTGTCCGGGAACTGGACGCGCTGGGCGGCGAGATGGCCAAAGCCGCCGACGAATGCTGCATCCAATACCGCCTTTTGAACAAGGGCAAGGGCCCCGCCGTGTGGAGCCTGCGGGCGCAGGCCGACCGCAGGAGGTATCAGGAGCGGATGAAGCTGGCGCTGGAGCGCCAGCCCCACCTGACCGTCCGGCAGGGCGAGGTGGTGGAGGTCCGCACGGAAAACGGCACGGTCAGCGCCGTGGTGCTGGCCACCGGGGCGGTATTCTCCGTGCGCGCCGTCATCCTTGCCACCGGGACCTATCTCCACGGCCGCACCATTGTGGGCGAATGTGTGGAGGACTCCGGCCCCGACGGGATGCACGCCGCCCTGCGCCTGACGGATTCCCTGCTGCGTCTGGGGCTGCCCCTGCGCCGCTTCAAAACCGGAACGCCCCCCCGGGTCAACGCCCGCACCGTGGATTTTGACGAGATGGAAGTGCAGCCCGGCGATGCGCTGCCCGTCCCCTTTTCCTATTCCACCGTCTCGCCGCCGGATAACTCCGCCGTGTGCTGGCTGACGTGGACCACAGAGGAGACCAAGCGCATCGTGCAGGAAAATCTGGACCGCGCCCCCATTTACTCCGGGGTGATCGAGGGCGTCGGCCCCCGGTACTGCCCCAGCTTTGAAACGAAGATCGTCCGCTTTCCGGACAAGCAGCGCCACCAGCTTTTCATCGAGCCCATGGGCCTGCACACGGAAGAGATGTATATTCAGGGCTTCTCCTCCTCCATGCCGGAGGAGGTGCAGATACAGATGCTGCACAGCGTCCCCGGTTTGCGGCGGGCCGTGATGACCCGCCCGGCCTACGCCATTGAATATGACTGCATCGACCCGCTGGCCCTCACCGCCGCGCTGGAGGTAAAGGCCGTGCCGGGGCTTTACGGCGCGGGCCAGTTCAACGGCTCCTCCGGCTATGAGGAGGCCGCCGTGCAGGGCTTTGTAGCAGGCGTCAACGCCGCCCGGAAGCTGAAAGGCGAGCCGCCCTTCATTCTCTCCCGATCCGAGAGCTATATCGGCACCCTGATCGACGATCTGGTGACCAAGGGCACCAACGAGCCTTACCGTATCATGACCTCCCGCAGCGAATATCGGTTGCTGCTGCGGCAGGATAACGCCGACCAGCGCCTGACCCGCCGGGGCTATGAGATCGGCCTCCAGCCTAAAGAGCGGCTGGAAGCCGTAGAGGCAAAATACGCTGCCGTGCAGCGGGAAATCCACCGCCTTGCCCACACGGGCGCGGCTCCCTCCCCCGCCCTTACCGCCTTCCTTTCGGAAAAGGGCACGGCGGATGTGCCGGACGGCTGCACGCTGCTCTCGCTGCTCCGCCGTCCCCAGCTCCACTATGCCGAGCTGTCCCCCTTTGACCCCGACCGTCCTCCGCTCCCGGCGGACGTGCAGGAGCAGGTGGAAATCTCCGTGAAATATGAGGGCTATATCCAGCGCCAGCAAAAACAGGTGGACGACCTGCGCAAAATGGAGCGTCACAAGCTCCCCCCTGATTTGGACTACAACACCATTCAGGGGCTGCGGCTGGAGGCCCGGGAAAAGCTCACCGCCATCCGCCCGCTGGACCTGGGACAGGCCAGCCGCATCAGCGGCGTATCCCCGGCGGATGTGGCCGCGCTGATGATCTGGCTGGAACGGCGTTAATACGCCGCAAGTAAAATTGGTAGGAAACCTTACAGGAGGAACCCTTATGAGAATGTTTCTTGCGATTCTGGTGTGCAAGCTGGGCCGCTTTGTCGGCAGGCTGGTGGGCAAGGGCAGCTCCCTGCCCGGGAAATACGCCCTGAAGATCTGCCCGGATATTCTGCGCCGGGTGCAGCTTCCGCCCCACGTCATCGCCGTCACCGGGTCCAACGGCAAGACCTCCACTGTGGAGATGATCGCCGCCATCCTGCGCGCCGACGGAAAGCACGTGGTCTACAATGCCGAGGGCTCTAACCAGATCGAGGGTGTGACCACGCTGGTGCTGACCCACGCCACCTTTTCCGGCAAGGTGAAGGCCGATGTGCTGCTGCTGGAAAGCGACGAGCGCTACGCCAAATTCAGCTTCCGTTTCTTCCACCCTACGCAGTTTGTGATCACCAACCTCTACCGGGACCAGCTCACCCGCAACGGCCACCCCGAATGGGTGTACCAGTCCATTCTCCCCGCCATCCATCCGGAAACGGAGTTGATCCTCAACGCCGACGATCCCCTGTCCTCCTGCTTTGCCCGGGGACAGAAACAGGTGAAGTGGTTTGGTCTCGCCCCCTGCTCCATCGACCTGCCCGCCCCCTCGGGCATGTATCACGACGGCGCGTACTGCCCCGTGTGCCACGCGCCCATGACCTATGATTATGTGCACTATAACCACATCGGCGCTTACCGCTGCACGGCCTGCGGCCACGCAAAGCCCGCCACGGACTATACCGCCACGGCGGTGGATCTGGACGCGGGCGCGCTGACCATTGACGGCACAGTGAATATCCAGCTTGCCTTCCGCAGCATTTACAATGTATACAACATTCTGGCCGCCTACGCCGCCTGCCGGGAATGCGGGGTGGACAGCGCCGTCATTCAGGGCGTGATCAACAACTACATCCTGAAAAACGGCCGGATGCAGAAATTCCTGCTGGGCAGCCACCACGGCACACTGCTGACCTCCAAGCACGAAAACTCTATCGCCTATGACACGAACCTGCGCTACATCGCCTCTACCCACGCCGATTGCGCGGTGCTGGTGATCGTGGACGCGGTCTCCCGGAAATATTTCACCAGCGAGACAAGCTGGCTGTGGGACATCGACTTTGACCAACTGAACGTTCCCCACGTCAAGCGCGTCATTCTCTCCGGCCAGTACTGCAACGATCTGGCGGAGCGCTTCTCCTTCACCCACGTTGCGAACTGGGAAGTGATCCCCGACATTGCGCAGGCCGCCGGGGCGCTGAAGGAAGCAGGCAGCGAGGACCTGTACGTCGTCACCTGTTTTTCTGACCGGGACAAGCTGCTGTGCCACGTGGAAAAGGAGGACTGAGCCATGGATATTCAGATTCTGCATTTTTATCCCGACCTGATGAGCCTGTACGGCAGCTATGCCAACGTCTCCGTGCTCAAGCGCCGTCTGGAGCAGCTGGGCTGTACCGTGACGGTGACAGCCGTGCTCCCCGGCCAGAGCGCTGACCTTTCCAGGGCCGACTTCCTCTATATGGGCGCGGGAACGGAGCGGGCCCAAAAGGCCGCGCTGGAAGACTTCTCCCACTATGGCGAGGCGGTGCGCGCCGCTGCGGCGGACGGCTGTGCCATGCTGTTCGCGGGCAATTCCATGGAGCTGCTGGGCGCCTCCATCACCGACAGCGAGGGTAAGCGCTATGAGGGCATCGCCCTTGCCCCTTTCACCTCCGTGCAGGGCCAGCGCCGCTTTGTGGAGGATGTTTACGGCCACACCGATCTCTATTCCGACGCAGTAGTGGGCTTTATGAACAAGTGCTCCACCATTTCCGGCGTGGAAACGCCCCTCGTCACCTCCATGGCGCTGGGCTATGGCAACGAGGGGGAAAAGATGCCGGAGGGCTTTCATCAAAACAACGTTTTCGCCTCTGAACTGACCGGGCCGCTTCTAGTGAAAAATCCCCGGATGCTGGACGCCGTAACGGCGGCTATTTTCAGCCGCCGCAGTCAGCCGCTGCCCGACCCGCTGCCCCACGACCACTGGGCCGAGGATGGCTGGGCCATCACCGCCCGGGAATTGAAAGCCCGCAGCGAACAGACCTGACCTCTGCATTCCTACCTCTATATAATATATAACTGTGCCCCCGGCTGAAAATCAGCCGGGGGCGGTTTTGCTTTCGGGCAAAAAAACTGCCGCAGATTCCTCTGCGGCAGTTTTTTATGAAAGGGAATCCGGAAGCTTACTTGCCCTCGTACATAGCCTTGAGCTTCAGCAGGTGCTGATAGCGGTCCATGGCGGTCTTCTCGTTGCGGTCGAACAGAACGTCGGCGCGCTCGGGGAACTCGCGGGTCAGACGAGAGTAACGGGCCTCGTTCATCAGGAACTCCTGATAGCCGCCAGCGGGCTCCTTGGAGTCCAGCGTGAACTTGGCGCCCTCGGCAGCAGGATTGAAGCGGAACAGGTTCCAGTAACCGCACTCGACGGCCTTCTTCATTTCCTTCTGGCAGTTCATCATGCCGCCCTTAATGCTGTGCATCTCGCAGGGAGCATAGCCGATGATGAGGGAGGGACCATGATAGGCCTCGGCCTCCTTGATGGCCTTGATGGTCTGCGCGGGGTTGGCACCCATGGCGACCTGTGCCACATAGATGTAGCCATAGCTCATGGCGATCTCGGCCAGAGACTTCTTCTTGATCTCCTTACCGGCAGCTGCGAACTGGCAGACCTGACCGATGTTGGAGGCCTTGGAAGCCTGTCCGCCGGTGTTGGAGTAAACCTCGGTATCGAAGACGAAGATGTTCACGTCCTTGCCGGAAGCCAGCACGTGATCCACGCCGCCGAAGCCGATGTCGTAGGCCCAACCGTCGCCGCCGAAGATCCACATGGACTTCTTGCGCAGGTATTCCTTATCCTTCAGGATCTCAGCGACCAGCTTGCAGGCGTCGCAGTCGCAGAACTTCTCGCCCTTGGCCTTCAGCTCCTCGGCGTGAGCCTTGAACTGATCCACGGCAGCGAGCTCGTCCACGGTGGCGATGCTGCTCTCCAGAGCCTTGATGTAGTCGGCGGAAGCGGTCTTGCTGGCGTCGCCGTCGTCCATGGTGTCCAGCCACTTCTGAGCGGCTTCCTTCAGCTCGGGACGCGCCCACTCCACAGCGATCAGCTTGCGGGTGAGGTCGGCCAGACGCTCGCGGATGGCCTGCTGGCCAAGGAACATACCAAGGCCGTGCTCGGCGTTATCCTCGAACAGGGAGTTGGACCAAGCGGGACCGTGGCCTTCCTTATTGGTGCAATAGGGAGAGGTCGCAGCGGGGCCGCCCCAGATGGAAGAGCAGCCGGTGGCGTTGGAGATGTACATATGGTCGCCGAAGAGCTGGGTGACGAGACGGGCATAGCTGGTCTCGGCGCAGCCGGCGCAGGAACCGGAGAACTCCAGCATGGGCTGCTTGAACTGGCTGCCCTTGACGGTGTCGTCCTGCATATCCTTCTTCTCGGAGACCTCGGCCACGCAGTAGTTGAACACATCCTGCTGAGCGGCTTCCTGCTCCTGATCGACCATGGTCAAAGCGCCCACGGGGCACTGGCCCACACACACGGCGCAGCCCATGCAGTCCAGAGGAGACACGGCCATGGTGTACTTGTAAACGCCCTTGCCCTTACCGGCCTTGATGTCCACGATCTTGGCGGCGGTGGGAACCTTGGCGGCCTCTTCCTCCGTCAGAGCATAAGGACGGATGGTGGCATGGGGGCAGACATACGCGCAGTTGTTGCACTGGATGCACTTGGCAGCGTCCCAAGTGGGAACGGACACGGCCACGCCGCGCTTTTCGTAAGCGGCAGCGCCCAGCTCGAACTGGCCGTCCACGTGCTTGGTGAAGGCGGAAACGGGCAGAGAGTCGCCGTCCATCTTGCCAACGGGGTTGAGGATGGTCTTGACCTGCTCCACCAGCTCTGCCTTGCCGGAGAGCTGCACGTCTTCGGGCACGTCGGTGGCGTTGGCCCAGTCGGCGGGCACGTCGAACTTCTTATAGGCGGTGGCGCCGGCGTCGATGGCCTTGTGGTTCATGTCGACGATGTCCTGACCCTTCTTCAAGTAAGAATGGGTGGCAGCGTCCTTCATGTACTGGATGGCCTCAGACTGGGGCATCACGTTGGCCAGAGAGAAGAAAGCGGACTGGAGGATGGTGTTGGTGCGCTTGCCCATGCCGATCTCCTTGGCCAGATCAATGGCGTTGATGGTGTAGACCTGCACGTTGTTGGCGGCGATATAGCGCTTGGAAGCGGCGTCCAGATGGTGAGAGAGCTCCTCGGCATCCCACTGGCAGTTGATCAGCAGCACGCCGCCGGGCTTCACATCACGGACGATGGGGAAGTTCTTGGAAATGTAGGCGGGCACGTGGCAGGCCACGAAGTCAGCCTTGTTGATATAGTAAGAAGACTTGATGGGCTTGTCGCCGAAGCGCAGGTGGCTGATGGTCACGCCGCCGGTCTTCTTGGAGTCATACTGGAAGTAAGCCTGCACGTACTTGTCGGTATGGTCACCGATGATCTTGATGGAGTTCTTGTTGGCGCCGACGGTGCCGTCGCCGCCCAGACCCCAGAACTTGCAGGCAATGGTTCCGGCAGGAGCAACCAGCGGAGCGGGCTTCTCCTCCAGGCTGAGGTGGGTAACGTCGTCCACGATGCCGATGGTGAACTCGCGCTTGGGCTGGGCCTTGGTGAGCTCCTCGAACACGGCGAAGACGCTGCGGGGCGGGGTGTCCTTGCTGCCCAGGCCATAGCGACCGCCGATGACCTTGATGTCGCTCTTTCCGGCGTTGGCCAGAGCGGTGACAACATCCATGTACAAAGGCTCGCCCATGGAGCCGGGCTCCTTGGTACGGTCCAGAACGGCGATGGACTTGCAGGTGGCGGGGATGGCCTCCAAGAGCTTTTCAGCCTTGAAGGGACGATACAGGTGGACCTTCACCATGCCGACCTTCTCGCCCTGAGCGGTCAGGTAGTCGATGACCTCCTCGGCCACGTTGCAGATGGAGCCCATGGCGATGATGACGCGCTCGGCGTCGGGCGCGCCGTAGTAGTTGAAGAGCTTGTAGTCGGTGCCGAGCTTGGCGTTGATCTTGTCCATGTACTTCTCCACCACGGCGGGCAGCGCGTCATAATAGGCGTTGCAGGCCTCGCGGTGCTGGAAGAAGATGTCGCCGTTTTCGTGGCTGCCGCGCATATGGGGCCGCTCGGGGTTCAGGGCGTGCTTGCGGAACGCATCCACGGCGTCCATATCGCACATTTCCTTCAGATCCTCGTAATCCCACACGGCGACCTTCTGGATCTCGTGAGAGGTCCGGAAACCGTCAAAGAAGTTGATGAAGGGAACACGGCCCTCGATGGCGGCCAGATGGGCCACGGGGGACAGGTCCATGATCTCCTGCGGGTCGTTCTCGCACAGCATGGCAAAGCCGGTCTGGCGGCAGGCCATCACGTCGGAATGATCGCCGAAGATGTTCAGCGCGTGGCTGGAAACGGTACGTGCGGAAACGTGGAACACGCAGGGCAGCAGCTCGCCGGCGATCTTATACATGTTGGGGATCATCAGCAGCAGGCCCTGAGAGGCGGTGTAGGTGGTGGTCAGCGCACCGGCGGCCAGAGAGCCGTGAACGGTACCGGAAGCACCGGCCTCAGACTGCATCTCGCACACCTTCACCGTGGTGCCGAAGATGTTTTTCTGACCAGCGGCGGCCCACTGGTCAACCAAGTCTGCCATGGGAGAGGACGGGGTGATCGGATAGATACCCGCCACTTCGGTAAACGCATAGCTGACATATGCAGCGGCGTTGTTACCGTCCATGGACTTGAACTTTCTTGCCATAAACTCTTACCTCCTATAAATTGCTGCCCGCGGCAGCAAGTTTACGAAAACACGAAATTCGGGCTCTCTCCCCCAAATTCTCATGCGTTGGTATTATATCACGTCCTTTTCCCCCTGTAAACGGGTACTTTGTTATTTTTTGCACAAAATTTCTTCTTTTCTGCGGAAAGTCTAAAAACTTTTGCCATTTTTCGGCGTTTTTCCAGTTTCCCTTTCTTTTTTTCTCCGCCTATGCTATGATAGCAGTTGATATACATTAGTATAGAACAAGGGAGGGGTCTGCATGGTCGTTGCCGTGCGCTCACTGGGACTGATCGGGATCTCGGGGTACGAGGTCAGCGTGGAGTGCTTTCTCTCCGGCGGGCTGCCCGCCTTCGACGTGGTGGGCCTGCCGGACGCCGCTGTGCGGGAAGCCCGGGAACGGGTGCGGGCGGCGGTGAAAAACTGCGGCGCCAAATTCCCTGTCAGCCGCATCACGGTGAATCTGGCCCCCGCCGGGCAGAAAAAGGCGGGCACGGTCTATGACCTGCCCATTTTTGTGGGCATCCTCGCCGCAAACGGCGACATTCCCCGCCTGCCGCCGGACGCCGCCTTTTTGGGGGAGCTGAGCCTCACCGGGGCGCTGCGGCGGGTGGACGGCGTGCTGCCCATGGCGCTGTGCGCCGCCCGCTGCGGCGTACGACAGCTTTTCGTCCCTGCGGAAAACGCCGCCGAGGCCACGCTGGCTCAGGGGCTGACGGTCTACGGCGTGCCGGATGTGAAAGCCCTGACGGCCCACCTGAAAGGCGAAGCCCCCCTCTCCCCCACCCCGGTCTGGCAGCCGGAGGCGGACGACGCGCCCCTGCCCGACCTGCGGGACGTGATGGGACAGGAAAACGTGAAGCGCGCGCTGGAGATCGCCGCCGCCGGCGGGCACAACCTGCTGCTCATCGGCTCGCCGGGCGCGGGCAAGTCCATGCTTGCCAAGCGCCTGCCCTCCATCCTGCCGGATATGACCCGCGCCGAAGCGCTGGAGACCTCCGGCATCTGGTCGGTGGCGGGGCTTGGCGACCCCAGCCGCCCCCTGCTCACCCGCCGCCCCTTCCGCGCCCCGCACCACACCGCTTCCGCTGCGGCCCTTGCCGGGGGCGGGCCCCAGATGCGGCCGGGGGAGATGTCCCTTGCCCACAACGGCGTACTGTTTCTCGACGAGCTGCCGGAATTTCACCGGGACGTGCTGGAGGCCATGCGCCAGCCGCTGGAGGACGGCACGGTGACCGTGGCCCGAGCCGGGGGCACACTGCACCTGCCTGCCCGGTTCCAGCTGGTGTGCGCCATGAATCCCTGCCGCTGCGGCTGGCGGGGCCACCCCTCCGGCAGGTGCACCTGCTCTGACCGGGAGGTGGAGAAGTATGTGGAGAAGATCTCCGGCCCCCTGCTGGACCGCATGGATCTCCACGTCAGCGTCCCCTCTGTGGAATACGAAGCCATGCGCCGCCGTCAGGCGCCGGAGTCCTCGGCCGAGGTCAAGGCCCGGGTGGACGGCGCGCGGGCCTTGCAGTCCGCCCGCTTCGTCGGCTCCGGCACCGTCTGCAACGCCCAGATGACCCCTGCCCAGATCGCCGCTTTCTGCCGTCTGGACGACGCGTGCGACGCCCTGATGCGCACCGCCTTCGACCGCATGGGCCTCACCGCCCGCTCCCACGACCGGGTACTGCGGGTGGCCCGCACCATTGCCGACCTTGACGGTGCGGAGGCCATCGGCAAAGCGCATCTGGCCGAGGCCATCCAATACCGCAACACCGACATTCTAAAGGGCTGAAGCCCTCAGCCATTTCAAATACGGAGGAAACGATCCATGACGATCAACAACAACGAAATGTTCCTTTTAAAGCTGGGCGAGGTGGTCTTAAAGGGCCTGAATCGGCACTCCTTTGAGGATAAGCTGGTGAACAACGTCCGGCGGCGGCTGAAAAGCTGCGGCAGCTTTCAGGTCTATATCCGCCAGAGCACCATTTATGTAGAGCCCACTACCGACCACTGCGACATGGACGCAGCCTACGCCGCCTGCCGTCAGGTGTTCGGCGTGGTGTCGGTTGCCCGGGCCGTTCCCTGCGGGAAAACGGTGGCGGACATCGTGGAGACCGCCAAGACCTATCTGGCCGACGAATTTGCCGCCGCCAAGAGCTTCAAGGTGGAGAGCAAGCGGGCGGATAAGCAGTTCTATCTCAACTCCATCCAGATCTCGCAGGAGGTGGGCGGCGACCTTGCCGAGCTGTTCCCCCATGTCCGGGTGGACGTGCACCACCCCGACCTCACCGTGTATGTGGAGGTACGGGAGAAGTTCGCCTATGTCCACGCTCCCGCCCTGTCCGGCGCAGGCGGCCTTCCCGTGGGCATGGGCGGCCACGCCGTGTCCCTGCTCTCCGGCGGACTGGACTCCCCCGTCTCGTCGTGGATGATGGCCCGCCGGGGCGTGGAGCTGGAGATGGTGCACTTCGTCTCTCCACCCTACACCTCCCAGCAGGCGCAGGACAAGGTGCTGGAGCTTGCCCGGCTGCTGACAGCCTATTGCGGGCGGATGATCGTGCACATCGTTCCCTTTACGGAAATTCAGGAAGAAATTCGTAAAAACTGCCCGGAGGAGTACTTCACCCTCATCATGCGGCGGTTCATGATGCGCCTTGCGCAGGCCGTTGCCAAAAAGGCAGGGGCCAAAGCCCTGATCACCGGAGAATCTCTGGGGCAGGTGGCAAGCCAGACCATGATGGCTCTGGGTGTAACAGAGGATGTGACGGATATGCCCGTCCTGCGTCCCCTCATCGGCATGGACAAGGTGGAGATCATCCGCATCGCCCGGGAGATCGGCACCTACGAGACCTCCATCCTGCCCTATGAGGACTGCTGCACCGTGTTCACCCCTCGTCACCCGGCCACCCGACCTGATCTGGAGGATGTCCGCAAGGCCGAGAGCGCGCTGGATGTGGACGCGCTGGTGTCCAAGGCCCTCTCCAGCGAGACGTGGGTGCGCGTCAAGCCGTGACCGGGGGCGATACCATGACGATCCGCAAAGCGCTTCCCGAAGATCTGGATGCCATCCTGCCGATCTTCACCGCCGCCAAGGCGTTCATGGTCCGCACAGGCAATCCCACCCAGTGGGAAGCGGGCTACCCTTCCCGGAAAATCGTCCTGCAGGACATTGCTGCGGGCCACTGCTATGTAGAGGAGGCTGAGGGCACCATCCACGGCGTGTTTGCCTGCATCCCCGGGGACGATCCCACCTACCGCATGATCCGGGGCCGCTGGCTCAACGACGCGCCCTATGCCGCCGTCCACCGTGTTGCAAGCGACGGCGCGCTGCCCGGCTTCACCGCCCGGTGTCTGGACTTTTGCCGGGCACAGTGCCCGGAACTGCGGGTGGATACCCATGAAGATAACTGCGTCATGCAGCACCTGCTGGAAAAATACGGCTTTCGCCGCTGCGGCGTGATTCTTGGCCACGACGGCCGGGAGCGCCTCGCCTACCACCTCCCTGCCTCACATTAAAAAAAGGAAGTCTTGTTTCATGTCACACACTGCTGAGATCATTGCCGTGGGCACGGAGCTGCTCCTCGGCAACATTGTCAACACCAACGCCCGGGACCTTTCGCAGGCCCTTTCCGCCGTGGGCGTCAACGTGTTTTACCACACCGTTGTGGGCGACAATCCCCAGCGGCTGAAGGACGCGCTGAACATTGCCCGCACCCGGGCGGACATCATCATCACCACCGGGGGCCTGGGCCCCACCTATGACGACCTCACCAAGCAGACCATCTGCGAGACCTTTGACCAGCCGCTGGTGCTGCATGAGGAGATCGTGGAGCAGCTCAAGGTCTATTTTGAAAAGAACGTCCACATGGCCATGCCCTCCAACAACATCCAGCAGGCTCAGCTTCCGGAGGGATGCACCGTGTTCGATAACCCCGTGGGCACCGCTCCCGGCTGTGCCTTCTACGCGGACGGCGTGCATGTGCTGATGCTGCCCGGCCCGCCCTTTGAAATGCTGACCATGCTCCGCCGCCATGTCATTCCCTATCTCCGGACCCTTTCCAGCGAGGTCATCGTCTCCCACGACATCATGACCTTCGGACTGGGGGAAAGCCCCATGGAAGAACTGATGCGCGGCAAGATGCAGGCCATGGAAAACCCGTCCCTCGCCACCTATGCCAAGCCCAGCGAGGTGCGCCTGCGGGCCACCGCCAAGGCCGCCAGCGTGGAAGAGGCGGAAAAGCTGCTTGCCCCCGTGGTGCAAGACGTCACTTCCTTTTTGGGCGATTATGTATACGGCGTGGACGTTTCCGGCATGGAAGAGGTCTGCTTCCGCCTGTTAAAGGAAAAGGGGCTGACGCTGGCCACCGCGGAAAGCTGCACCGGGGGCCGCATTGCCGAGCGCATGACCGCCCTGCCCGGCGTTTCCAGCGTGTACCGGGGCGGCGTGGTGAGCTACTGGACCTCCGTTAAGGCGGAGGTGCTGGGTGTGCCGCAGGAAACGCTGGATACCTTTGGCGCGGTGTCGGACGAGACTGCCCGGGCCATGGCCGAGGGGGCGCGGCGCGTCACCGGGGCAGACATTGCCGTCTCCTGCACCGGGGTGGCAGGCCCGGATCCCGATGAACGGGGTGTGCGGGTCGGCATTGTGTATATCGGCCTTGCCACGCCGGAGGGCACGTTCTGCCGCCCGCTGGACCTTGGAAATCGCCGCCGTGACCGCATCCAGGACCTTTCCGTCAACCACGCGCTGGATGTGGTGCGGCGGTATCTGACGGGCAAGCCCATCACCCTTTCCTGATGCGTTTTGAAAAAGTTTTTGAAAAAGGCCCGGCTGACACTTGACAGTCGGGCCTTTTTCGTGTATTCCTAGTATCGAAAACGTTTGCGCTTTGAAAAAGAAAAGGAAGTGTATTCGCCATGTATAAAATTGAGACCCATCTGCACACCACCCACACCAGCAAGTGCGGCCACCTGACCGCCGACGTGCTGGCCAAGGCATACAAAGAGGCCGGATACAGCGCCATCGCCGTCACCGATCACTACAACCGGGACACCGTGGACTATCTGCATCTGGACCTCAGCTCTTCGGACGGGCTGCTGGAAAAGTTTCTGGACGGCTTCCACCGCATGGAGGACGAGTGCGGCAAGGTGGGCATCCGCGTGTACAAGGGCGCGGAGCTGCGCTTTGACGAGTGCGACAACGACTATCTGCTCTACGGCTGGCAGGACGAGCTGCTGCGGGATATGCCCCGGAACCTGAAAATGAGCATTGTGGACTTTTCCAAGCTGGCCCGGGACGCGGGCGCCCTGCTGATCCAGGCCCACCCCTACCGCAAGGGCTGCACCCCTGCCATCGCCTGCTATCTCGACGGCGTGGAGGTACTCAACGCCCATCCCCGGCACGACAGCCACAACCCCTGGGCCAAGGCCTACGCCGAGCAGTTCGGCCTGATCCAGACCGCCGGGTCCGACTGCCACCAGACCCCGGACATCGCCCGCAGCGGTATCCTCTCTGACACCCTGCCCGCCGACACCTTTGAGTTCGCCGACCTCATCCGCTCCGGCAATTACAGCATCATCCTGCCGCCGGAAGAACAGTAATTTCATCGAACAAGTGGCTCCGCCACTTTGGCGATCACTCAAAACGCCCGCCGGGAGTTCCCGACGGGCGCTTTCTACAATCACGCACGCAAAAGCCTCGCAGAGTTCCGTCATCCGCAGATGACGGAAGAAAGTTCAATCCCGTTTTTTCTGAGGACATGCGCCTCGGAAAAAACACCGCTCAGCCAGCGAGTGCACGCGGCGGGCTGTATCTCTTCGCAGGAAGTGGCTTTGCCACTTCCTGCGAGTTTACCCCATCGCCACATCCAGCACCATCATCAGCAGAAATCCCCCCACAAAGCCGCAGGTACCTGCCCGGCTGTGGGCCTGCGGGATCAGCTCCTCCACCACCACATAGAGCATGGCCCCTGCCGCAAAGCTTAAAAGCCACGGCATCACACCTGCCGCGCCTGCGGCCACGCCCACTGCCGCCATGCCAAACAGCGGCTCTACGCTGCCGGAGAGGGTCCCCCACAAAAACGACTTCCGCCGGGAAAGCCCCGCCTGCCGCAGCGGCAGGGCGATGGCCGCACCCTCCGGGAAGTTCTGAATGCCGATGCCCGCAGCCAATGCCGCCGCGCCCGCCAGATTTTCCCCGCTGGCTGCCAGCGCAAAGGCCAGCCCCACCGCCATGCCCTCCGGCACGTTATGTAGGGTGATGGCCGTCATCAGCAGCGTATTCTGCCGCTCTTTTGCCGGAATGGCCCCCAGCCGTGGGATCAGCGCGTCCAGCGCCGCCAAAAATACCACCCCTGCCAGCATCCCGGCCGCCGCAGGCAGCCAGCCGGGAACGTTCCACTCCGCCGCCTGTTCCATGGCGGGCAGCAGCAGGCTCCAAACCGACGCCGCCGTCATCACCCCGGCGGCAAAGCCCAGCATGGCGCGCTGGAACTGGGGCTTTGGCTCCCCGGCAAAGCAAAACACCGTGGCCGCTCCCAGCGTGGTCATGAAAAAGGTAAAGCCGGTGCCGAGAGCGGCCCAGCCAAGAGATCGCAGCATTCCCATCAACGCCTTTATCGGATTCGGGCGGCACTGCGCCCGTATGCCAGTATAGACGCGCCCGGCAGGAAAGGTGCGCACTCTCGCAGAGGGCCCGCCCATCACATTCGCCACGTTTCCGCTGCTGCCGCCCTTGCTTTTTTGTGCAGGATGTGTTATTTTAAGGATACCATCAGTTGATAAGGGCAGATACGCTTTCCAGCGGCTAAAATAACCGCTGGCATTGTCATCGTCCTCGGCTTGCGCCAGCAAGCCTTCGTCCTCTTCCGCGCCAGCGTCCATTTTTGCTCGCCGGAAAGTCCTTCGGAGTTTTTCGGGAGCGGAAACGGCGGCTCGGCGAGGCTGACGAAGCAGCCGGGCTGACGCCCGGCAATGAGGAAAACGAAGTTGGACGCTGCTTTCGCCCCGAAAAACCGTATTTGCCCTTGTCAACTGATGGTAAAAAAGGACTCATATAATTTCGCTGGAATGGTGCGAAAGTTTCTACGGAGCCGCCGAAAGGCTCTGCTATGAGTGTCTGACAGGTGGCAGACGCTCCTTTTTTATGCCAAAATTTTGCAGCGAGGTGTTTTGTATGTCTGTTACGATCATCAAGGGAATCATCATTTCCGCCCCGGCGCTGGGCAAGCTGGACATTACGGAAAACGGGTATCTGGTGGCGGAGGACGGCGTGATCGCCGGAGTGTTCCCCACCCTGCCGGAGTGCTATGCCGCCCTGCCTGTGGAGGACTGGGGCAGCAGCCTTGTTTTGCAGTCCTTTGCCGACCTCCATCTCCACGCCCCCCAGTATCCCATGCTGGGCATGGGCATGGACCTGCCCCTGCTGGACTGGCTGAACGCCTATGCCTTTCCCACAGAGGCCCGGTTCGCGGACAAAGACTATGCCCGGGAAATTTACCGCAAGCTGGCCCATGAGCTCATCCGCCGGGGCACCACCCGGGTATGCATGTTCTCCTCCCTCCACACCGACGCCACACTGATCTTAATGGACGAGCTGGAAAAGGCCGGGGTCACGGGGTACGTAGGCAAGGTGAACATGGACCGCAACAACGCCCCCGGCGTGCTGGAGGAGACCACGGAGGAATCCATGCGGGAGACCCTGCGCTGGCTGGACGGCTGCGGCGCGTTCCACCACGTAAAGCCCATGCTGACTCCCCGCTTCACCCCCTCCTGCACCGACGAACTGATGGCGTTTTTGGGGAAGCTCGCCAAAGAGCGGGACCTGCCTGTCCAATCCCATCTTTCTGAAAACGGGGCGGAGATCGAATGGGTGGGCAAGCTCCACCCCGACTGCAAACAGTATTGGGAGACCTATGCCAAATTCGGCCTCTGGAACGACCGCACGGTCATGGCCCACTGCGTCTGGTCGGATGCCCGGGAACGCCGGGCCATGAAGGACGCGGGCGTCACCATGGTCTACTGCGCGGACTCCAACCAGAACATCTGCTCCGGCGTGGCCCCAGTGCGCGTTATGCTGGACGAGGGGCTGAAGGTGGCACTCGGCAGTGACATTGCAGGCGGCGACCATCTGGATATGTTCGACGTCGTGGCCTCCTCCATCCGGGGCTCCAAGGCCCGCCGCATATTGGACGGCTGGCACACTCCTTTCCTCACGGTAGCGGAGGGCTGGTATCTGGGCACCTCCGCCGGGGCAGCCTACTTTGGCGAGCAGCCGGGCTTTGCCGCGGGCAACCCGCTCCACGCCATCGTCCTTGCGGATGACGCCCTGCCCCAGCCCCATCCCCTCACCCCCGCCGAGCGGCTGGAGCGGTGCGTATACCTGCGGCAAAGCGGTGCCGTCCGCGCCGTGTGGAGCGCTGGAAGAAAGGTCTATACCGCGGACTGATGATGAAAGCGGCAGAAGCCATAATGGCTTCTGCCGCTTTCATTCTTTATTTATCGTTATTTATCGTTCATACAGTCCGGCGATCACCTCCACGCACCTGTCGATCCCCAGCACGCCGCTGTCCAGCGTCAGGTGGTAATTCTGGGCATAGCCCCATTTCATGTCGGTATAAAAACGATGATAAGCGGCGCGACGCTTATCCTTATCCCGCAGGCGCTCCTCCGGGGACTGCTCCCGCTCACCGTACACCCTGACAATGCGCTCGGCACGGAATTTCATGTCCGCATGGATAAAGACCTTCAGACAATCCGCCTTGTCCCGCAGAATATAGTCGGCACAGCGGCCAACGATGACGCAGGGGCCTTTTCCCGCCAGCTCAGTAATGATCTTGCTCTGGTGCTCCCACAGAATATCCTCATTGGTGGGGCCAAACATTCGGTTGGAGAGCGCGGAAGAGAGAAAGCCCCCGGGCGCGTACTCCCCTGCCTCTTTCACATAGTCCGGCGCAAACCCCGTTTCTTTTGCCATTTCCTGAATGATCTCTGCGTCATAGCAGGGGATGCCCAGCTTTTCCGCCACCTTTTTGCCGATGGTGCGTCCGCCGCTGCCAAACTCACGGCTGATGGTAATAACTCTGTTTTTCATACTTTCTGCACTCCTTCCGTATGCAATTCCCCATAGGTTTTTACAATAATCACTGCCGAAATGAAAAAGGTCAGAACATCCGAGACGGGCATGGAGTAAAGCACACCGTCCAGGCCGAAGAACACAGGCAGCAGCAGGGCAAAGCCCACGCCGAACACCACCTCGCGGAACATGGACAGCATGGTGGACGAGAGCGCCTTGCCCACTGCCTGCAAGAAGATAAAGCACGCCTTGTTGACGCAGGCCAGCACCATCATGCAGAGATAAGTGCGGAATGCCTTGACGGCAAAGTCCGTATAGTAACTGCTCTCGTTGGCCGCGCCGAACAGGGCAATGAGCTGCCGGGGGAAGCCCTCTGCCAGCACCAGCGCCACTGCGCCCACCAATGCCTCCGCAATCAGCAGTTTGGTGAACAGCTCCCGAACACGCAGCTTCTTCTCCGCGCCCATGTTATAGCCCACGATGGGGATGCAGCCCGCCGCCATACCCACCACGATGGAAATGACGATCTGGAAGAACTTCATCACGATACCGACCACGGCCATGGGGATCTGGGCATACTGCTCCTGTCCAAACACAGCGTTCAGCGCGCCGTATTTGCGAAGCATATTGTTGATGGCCGCCATGGCCGCCACCAGACTGATCTGGGAAAGAAAACTGGTGATCCCCAACGTCAGCATCCGCCCGCAGAGCTTTCCCTGCAGGGCATAATCACTATAGGCGGGCTTGATGATCTTCATATGCAGCAGATACCACACGGCCAGCACTGCCGTTGCCACCTGCCCAATGACCGTGGCAACCGCTGCGCCCATCATGCCCCATTTGCAGATAAAGATGAAGATGGGGTCCAGAATAATGTTGATAACCGCGCCCACCAGCGTGGAGATCATGGCGAATTTTGGGTTGCCGTCCGCGCGGATGATGGGGTTCATGGCCTGACCGAACATATAAAACGGGATGCCCAGCGTGATATAGAAGAAATACTCCTGCGAATGGTGGAACGTTTCTTTGTTGACGGTACCACCGAACATGGCGATGATGCCGTCCGCAAACAGGAGATAGACTGCCGTTAATACAAGACTGCTGGCAACCGATACTACAACCGCGCTGCCAACGCTGCGCTTTGCTTTCTTCATCTCATTTCTGCCCAGAGCCATGCTGACAAAGGCACAGCAGCCGTCGCCAATCATGACGGCAATCGCCAGCGCCACGACAGTCAGCGGGAACACCACGGTATTGGCTGCGTTGCCGTAAGAGCCGAGGTAGCTGGCGTTGGCAATAAAAATCTGATCAACAATGTTATACAGCGCCCCCACCAACAGCGAGATAATGCAGGGAACGGCATACTGCCCCATAAGCTTTCCGATGCGCTCCGTTCCCAAAAACTGATTTCCGGTATCCATAAAATCACCTTTCTTTCCAAAAAATAAATGCGTAAGTCCCTCATGATCCGGACTTACGCATTTCTGCCACACGATTCCCTGATGAAATTTTCCGTCACACTCCGTCTCTTCCCCCATTTCCACAAGAAAAAGACGTGCGGCGTTTCTGCAACCGGATTTACGCAGAAACGCCACACGTTGTAGGCTTATTATACTGGGTGCGGATGGAAATTTCAAATGGTTTTTATTCCAGATTCAGCTTATTTTTCAGGAAATACGCCGTCAGGCCATAGAAAACCGCGCCGTAGACCAGAAGCAGCACCGCGACCACCAGCATGGTGAGATGGATCGCGCCCATGGGACCGATGCTTTGCTGCATCGTGCGCAGGATGTGCACATCGCCCAGCCAGTTCCAAAGGCCCGTCGCATCCAGCAGGGCCATCAGCCCGCCGAAGAACATCTGCACCGCAAACTGCAGCAGGAAGTACCAGCCCACCGACCACGCCAGCTTGTGGGTGGAGAAGCTATGGCCGATGGACAGCGCCGCATAAAAGTGCAGGCACACCAGGCAGCTTCCCAAAAAGCACACCGCCAGCAGCTCCAGCGCGATCGCCGTGCCGTTCAGGGCGTAATACGCGGTGACGTTGCGGAACACATCCCGGGAAATGCGGACAAGATCGCCGATGACCGTAATATCCGACGCCGAGACCAGCCCCGCCAGCACCATGACGGCCATCGTGGCCGCAAACCACACGGCGGAGACGATGAGCTTGCTCCAGATGTGCTGGTGCACAGAGCAGGGCAGCGTCAGCATCACATAGCCCTCGTCCTGCAAAAGGTTTTTATAAAATCGGCGCACCATCACCACGATGCTCATCACGGCCACCGCGCCCATCGCAACGACAAAGGCCATAAGCAGCAGGCCGCCCAGTGCGTTCAGCGCCCAGAAATCGATGTCCATCAGCACCCGGACGGAAAGATTCGCCCCTAGTGCCGCCGCCAGCAAAATCAGATACAGCGGCAGCATGACCCGCCCCGTGGCGCGGAACTCATGCTTTAAAAGTTTTATCAGCATTTGAATACCTCCCGGAACAGCTCGTCTACGCTCATGCCCTTTTCCTCCCGGATCTGGTCCACGGAGGAGCGGAGCATCACCCGGCCCTGATGGATGAACACCACATCGTCCAGCACCTTTTCCACATCGGAAATCAGATGGGTGGAGATCACCACCGCTGCCTGCGGGTCGTAATTGCCGATGATGGTGGAGAGAATGTAATCCCGGGTGGCGGGGTCCACGCCGCCGATGGGCTCATCCAGCAGATAGAGCTGGGCGCGGCGGCTCATTACCACAATGAGCTGCACCTTTTCCCGGGTACCCTTGCTCATCTGCCCGATGCGCTGCCGGGGATGGATATTCAGGTGGGAGAGCATCTCCTCCGCCGCGTCCCGGCGGAAGTCGGCATAAAAATCCTCATAAAAGTCCAGAAGCTGCGCCGCCGTCATCCATGTAGGGATGGCCGTCCGCTCCGGCAGATAGCTCACGGCGGCGTGGCTCTCCCGCCCCGGCGCCGTGCCGCACACCAGAATCTCCCCCGCCGTGGGCGTAAGCAGGCCGTTAGCCAGCTTGATGAGGGTGGTCTTTCCGCTTCCGTTGGGGCCCAGCAGCCCCACGATGCGCCCCGGCTCCACGCTCAGGTCCACGCCGCAGAGGGCCTGCGCCGCCCCAAAGCTCTTTTTCAGGTCTTTACACTCCAGAACCGACATCGCGTTTCCCTCCTTCCGCTTCCTGGCACACCAGCGCTCCGATCTCCTCCGGTTGATACCCCAGCCGCAGCATGGCCGCCAAAAAGGTTTTGATATGCCGCTGGGCAAGACTTCTTTTCGCTTTTTCGATCACTGCTTTGTCCTCCGTTACAAATCTGCCTGCCGTGCGCTGGCTGAACACCAGCGTGTCCCGTTCCAGCTCTGCCAGCGCCCGCTGCATGGTGTTGGGATTCACTCCGGCCTCCGTGGCCAGATCCCGCACCGACGGCAGCCGCTCGCCCGGCGGGAACGCGCCCGTCACAATGCCCACCTTGATCTGCTCGATGAGCTGGGTGTAGATCGGGGCCTCATTGGAAAACTGCCATTTCATAATACGCCTCCCGTGTAAATTGTATTATTTAAGTAATACAATAACACATCTTTTTCATTTGTCAAGCGTCAGCCGCAAAAAAAATGAGGGGAGCACACTCCCCTCATCCTGATCCTCTTTTACTCTGGATAGCGCTGCTCCAGCCGCCGTACCACATCGGCCAGCGCATTTTCCCGGGCATCGGCCACGATGACGGCCCCGCAGCCGCGCACCGCCTCCACACAGTTGGCCGGGGCAAAGCCCACCGCCGCCGCAGTGAGCATGGAAATATCGTTGGACTCGTCACCCACGCAGTAAACGTGCTCCATGGAAATGCCCAGATGAGCGGCTAAGCGGCGCACCATGCCCCCCTTGGTGGCTCCCCGGACCGTCATTTCCAGCAGACTCTTGCCGGAGAAGATCAGCTCATAATCCCGGCTCCAGTCCTGCGCGTCCAAAAAGGCCTTCACTTTCTCCAAAACGGCATGATCCGCCTCGAACAGCAGCTTGCCCAGCGGCAGCGGCACATCGAAAAGCGACGGCTTTTCCTCCACGGCCACCTTGGTCAGGTGCTCATGCTGGCGGGTAATGGCGTTGGGATGGACGGCGTGGATCACATTTCCGATGTGATAGGCCTCCACCGCCACCTCCGCAAAGCGGTCCAGCACGGCCTGTCCCCGCTCCCGGGCAAGGGCGTCCAGCATGGCGGTCTCCAGATATTCGCCTTTGGAAAAGTCATACAGCGCCGCGCCGTTGCACACCACGGCGGGGGCGTTCATGGGCACCATGTCCGCGTATTTGAAAAAAGCCGCCAACGCCCGCCCGGTGGACACGGTAAAGCGCCCGCCCTGCGCCATGAAGCCCTCCAGCGCCGTCCGGTTCTCCGCCGACAGCGGCGGCACCGGAATGCCCTGCCGCAGCGCGTCCTCGGTATAGATCAGTGTATTGTCAAAATCGCTTGTCAGCAGCACACCGTCAAATCTTCCCATACAAGGTCTCCTTTCCAGCTCTGTCAATCAAACGTCCCCCGCCGCCCGCATTGCGGACAGCGGGGGACGACGTATTTCAAATTTCAAACTCAATCTGCCTTGGGGGCGCTGCCGCCCTCGCCGCCCGGCTTTCCGCCCCGGCGGCGTCCGCCCCGGTGGTGGGGCCTGCGGCGCTTGGCCTCGGCGTCCGCCCCGGCGGGGCGCTCCTGCGC